>SXVG01000010.1 GCA_005791685.1 Methylotenera sp.
CCAGCACCGAGCCTTCGGCGTGCTTGGTGTAATGGCGAATAATTTCCACCGTACGTAACTGATTGTGCTGGCGGCCACTGGGCCGTTTATGGGTTTGCATAGTTGAAATCCTGATTAAGTGCTTTATTTTGGCATGAAATCACGAGTATTTGATAACATGGCACTAATTTTAATCGCATTCGAGTGGAAAGTACCCCTATGATTTTCAGCATGACAGGCTATGCCGCACAAGAACGCGCTTTGGAAAATGCGACTTTGTTGTTGGAATTGCGCGCGGTCAATAGCCGCTATTTGGACGTGTATTTTAAGATTGATGACAACTTGCGCAGCACTGAACCGCTGATGCGTGAGCTGATAAGCGCGCAGTTGAGTCGCGGTAAAATCGAATGCAAGCTTAATTTAATAGCACGTAGCAACGTGCCGCAAGGGGCACAATTAGACCAGGCCTTGCTGCAGCAATTGGCCGCCATGCAGGTAGACGTGCAGCAGCATTTTCCGCAAAGTCCGGTCTTGAGTGTGGCGGATATTTTGCGCTGGCCAGGCGTATTATTAAGCGAAAATAGCGATGAAAACAGCCTGGCCGATGAGGTGAAACACTTGCTGGTGAGCGGCTTGCAAGCCCTCAATGCCTCACGTGCCCGTGAAGGTGAAAAACTCAAAGCGATCATTTTAGAGCGGCTGAGGCAAATTGAGCATTTGCTGGAAAAAGTACAACCTTTATTGCCGGCTTTGACTAAAGCCTACCAAGCGAAGTTAGAAGGTAAATTGCAGGAAAGCTTAAAAAGTTTGGACCCAGAACGCGTGGCGCAAGAGCTGGTGTTGTTTGCTCAGCGCATCGATGTGGATGAGGAGCTGACTAGATTAACCGCCCACATTAGCGAGGTGAAGCGCATATTAAATAGCGATGCGCCGGCCGGCAAGCGCTTGGATTTTTTAATGCAAGAATTAAATCGCGAGGCCAACACTTTGGGCTCAAAATCGGTGGCGATAGAGACTACGCAAGCGTCCATGGAGTTGAAAGTTTTGATAGAACAAATGCGCGAGCAGATACAGAACATCGAATAGCCGTGCGTAAAAAATTAAATTTATAATAGAATACAGGCATGACGCACGGTAACCTTTTTATCATCACAGCCGCTTCTGGCGCAGGCAAAACCAGCTTGATTAAAGCACTGCTGGTAAAAGATGCGCAGTTAAAACTGTCTATTTCTCACACCACACGTAAACCTAGGCCAGGTGAAATCGATGGAGTGGATTACCACTTCGTTGACGAGGCCAAGTTTTTACACATGCTGGGCGAGGCCAAGTTTTTAGAGAGTGCGCTGGTGCACGAGGCGCGCTATGGCACCTCCCAAGCCGCAGTAGACCAACAGTTAGCGGCGGGATGGGACGTTATTTTAGAAATCGATTGGCAAGGGGCGGCCCAAGTGCGGCGTTTATACCCGCAAGCCATCAGCATTTTCATCTTGCCGCCCTCGATAGAGACCCTAGAGCAAAGGCTTAATGGCCGTGGCCAAGATGCGGCCGCGGTCATCGCCAAGCGCGTGGCGGCGGCGCGCTCGGAAATGGCGCACGTGGCTGCGTTCGATTATGTTACAATTAACGACGATTTCGATGTGGCTCTGCAAGACATTGCCGCCATTTTTCGGACACAACGCTTAGTCGGTTCGACTCAAATGCAGCGGCATGCCAGTTTGATTCAAACACTCACCTAATTGCCTTTTAATTTCTGCCTAGTTTGCGCTAGGCACATCATAGGAAACACCATCATGGCCCGTATTACCGTAGACGATTGCTTAGATCAAATCCCTAACCGTTTTCAACTAACTTTAGTGGCCGCTTATCGGGCGCGCCAATTGCATAACGGGGCAGAAGCTTTGATCAATACACACGGTTTGCGGGACAAACCAACCGTATTGGCTTTGCGTGAAATTGCCGCCGGCAAAGTGGGCGTGGAAATTTTAGTTCGCGCTTAAATGTAGCTAGCTTTGTAGTGACTACCTCATGTCCAAATCGGCCACTGCACATACAGTCGCATCGCCTAACACGCAGGCCAGTCAACTAGCGGCCGCATTGGTGCTGCCCGCAGACCGTGAAGATTCTGCCTTAAGTTTACGCTTAAAACACTACCTTAAATCCGAAGACATTGCCCAAGTTTGGGCGGCCTATCGCTATGCCGATCAGGCCCACCAAGGCGTGGTGCGCAAAACAGGCGAGCCCTACATCAGTCATCCGGTATCGGTGGCCTGTATTTTGGCGGATTTGCACATGGATCTGCCCACCATCATGGCAGCTTTGTTGCACGATGTGGTTGAAGACACCGACCTCACCACCGAGGACATCAAGCAAAAGTTTGGTCAGCAAGTGGCCGACCTAGTGGACGGCGTAACCAAGTTAGATAAAATCGAATTTCAAAGTGCCAGTGTGGCGCAGGCGGAAAATTTCCGCAAAATGCTGTTGGCCATGTCGCAAGACGTGCGGGTCATTTTGGTTAAATTGGCCGATAGATTGCACAATATGCAAACGCTGGAGGCCATGCGGCCAGAAAAGCAAAAATTGATAGCCAAAGAAACCTTGGATATTTATGCGCCCATAGCCAATCGGCTGGGCCTCAATGAAATTTATCAAGAGCTGGAAGATTTCAGTTTTAAATACCTGCACCCCATGCGCTATAACGCGATATCTAAGGCGATCAAGGCGGCTCGCGGTAACCGTAAAGAGGTGATAAGCAAGATCTTAGAATCAATTAAGCGGCAGCTCACCGGCCTGCATATTGAGGCTGAAGTGTCTGGTCGAGAAAAACATCTTTACAGCATTTATAGGAAGATGAGTGGTAAAGCCACCTCTTTTTCGCAAATTTACGACATTTACGGTTTTCGGGTGGTGGTGCAAGACTTGCCCAGTTGTTACGTGGCTTTAGGTGCTTTGCATGGATTGTATAAGCCCATAGCCAGTAAATTCAAAGACTACATTGCCATTCCCAAAGCCAACGGTTATCAATCTTTACACACCACCTTGCTGGGTCCGTTTGGTACGCCCATAGAAGTGCAAATTCGCAGTGCAGAAATGCATAATATTGCCGGCGCTGGCGTGGCGGCGCACTGGTTGTATAAATCCAGTGATGCGCAGTTAACTGCCTTGCAGCAAAAAACCCATCAATGGCTGCAACGTTTGCTAGAGATACAAAGCGACAGCGCCGATTCCTTGGATTTTCTGGAGCACTTGAAGATCGACTTGTTCCCAGACGAGGTCTACGTGTTCACCCCTAAAGGTAAGATTTTGGCCTTACCTAAAGGCGCAACCGCGGTGGATTTTGCTTATGCCGTGCATTCTGGCATAGGCAATAGTTGTGTGGCGGTGCGCATTAATCAGGATTTAGCACCCTTACGCACGGAATTGCATAACGGCGATCACGTGGAAATTATCACCGGTGCGCTGGCCAAACCCAATCCTGCTTGGCTTAACTACGTGGTCACTGGTCGGGCGCGGGCGCAGATACGGCATTTCTTGAAATCACAACAATCGACCGAGTCTGCCCATCTTGGTGAGCGCATGCTCAATCAAGCTTTGCGCGCCATGCACATAGAGCCGAATAAAATTACCGAGGCGCATTGGCAAAAACTCATACGCGATTATGGCCTTAAAAAGAAAGCAGAAATATTGACCGATATAGGCTTGGGTAAACGGCAAAATGTCATGGTGGCGCACCAGTTATTGGCCATGGCTGAGATGTTAGAAGAAGCCCCTGAGGGCACCCTAGGTAAATTCTTAGGCAAGATTTTTGGTAAATCGACTAAGCCATTAGACACCATTACCATACGCGGTTCAGAAGGCATGGCCGTACAGTTTGCGCCTTGCTGTCGACCCATACCGGGTGACCCGATACTGGGGTTTATTAATAAGGATAAAGGCTTGGTGGTGCATACCCACGATTGTCCGGCCATACGTAAATTCCGTTTGGACCCGGATAAGTGGTTGGATGTGGAGTGGGAACCAGAAAGCGAGCACCTGTACAAAGCCAACCTTAATCTGACCGTGGCCAATCAACCGGGCATGTTGGCTAAAATAGCCAGTGGCATTGCGGAAGCGGGATCCAATATTGATAACGTCAGTGTGGAAGAGGCCGATGGCAGCAGCTACGCCAATCTTTACTTTACCGTGCAAGTGAAAAACCGCATCCATTTGGCTGAATTAATGCGTGGCTTACGTAAAATCCCCGATGTGGTGCGCATCAATCGCAGCAAAGGCAATGCGGCAGCGCATGACACTAAAGCCAGCTAACCGCAGCATGTGCTTGGCTGCCGCCCATGCTTAAGCCGTCAGCATGACCGCACTTAATACCATCCCCGCTTATAGCCGTCCACTTATTAGCCATTTAAGCAAACTGGGCATACACTCGGTTCCGGCCTTGTTGTTGCATTTACCGCTGCGTTATATCGATGAAACGCATATCACCGCGGTGCGCGATTTGCGGGTCGGCGAGTCGGCGCAGCTGGAAGGTGAAATTGTGCACGCCGAGCTTAGCTATAAGCCGCGTAAAGCGCTGATTGCCAGATTGGAGGACGCCAGTGGCCAGCTCACTTTGCGCTTTTTGCATTTTTACCCCAGCCAAATTGCCGCCCTTAAAGTGGGCAATAAGCTTAGGGTTTATGGGGAAGTGCGCAGTGGTTTCTTTGGCTATGAAATGGTGCATCCCAGTTGCAAGGCGGTGGGCGAAACCACCCTGGTGGCAGAAACCTTAACCCCGGTTTACCCTACCGTGGCGGGTTTGACCCAAGCCAGTTTGCGTAAAGCCATCGCCCTGGCTTTTAAACAAAATGTATCGGCTGAAACCTTGCCGGCGCATGTCTACCAAGCATTGAATTTGCCTAGCTTGGCATCCAGTTTGCAAGCGCTGCATAACCCAGCGGCGGGTGCGGATTTATCCGCCTTGGCCAACAAATCCACGCCGCATTGGCGGCGCTTGGCGTTTGATGAATTGTTAGCCCAGCAGCTGTCCATGCGTAAACACTATGCGCGCCGGCGGCGTGTGGATGCGCCACAATTTCCGCCTTCTAAACAACTGGTTTCCGCCCTACTTAAAGGTTTGCCGTTTGCCCTGACGCAGGCGCAGCAAAAAGTGGCGCTGGAAATTGAGCGTGATTTAAGCTTAGCCCATCCTATGCAGCGGCTTTTGCAGGGCGACGTGGGTAGCGGTAAAACCATAGTCGCTTGCATGGCGGCCTTGCAAGCGATAGAAAGCGGTTGGCAAGTGGCGCTGATGGCACCCACCGAAATTCTCGCCGAACAGCATTATCAAAAAATGCAGGGCTGGCTGGCGCCATTGGCCATTGAAATCGCTTGGTTGACCGGCAGTCAGTTAAAAAAAGAGCGTGACTTAGCCCTGCAGGCCATATCCAGTGGCCGTGCGCAATTGGTGCTAGGCACGCACGCTTTGTTTCAAGAAGCGGTGCAGTTTAAACAATTAGGTTTGGCGATTATTGATGAGCAGCATAGGTTTGGCGTACAACAGCGCTTGGCCTTGAGGCAAAAAGGCCAGCCCGAGCCACACCAGTTGATGATGTCGGCCACGCCCATTCCCCGCACCTTGTCCATGAGTTATTACGCGGATTTAGACGTGTCCGTGATCGATGAATTGCCCCCTGGGCGTACGCCTATAGTCACTAAATTGGTGTCGGATGCGCGGCGTGATGAGATTTTGCAAAGGGTTAGGGAGTCGTGTGCCCAAGGCCATCAAGCGTATTGGGTGTGCCCTTTGATAGAAGAGTCGGAAGCGTTGCAATTGGTCACGGCCCAAGATACCTACGCCTTAATGCAGGCGATTTTCCCGGAATTGTCCATAGGCTTGCTGCACGGCAGACTCAAGCCCGCCGAAAAACAAGCGGTGATGACGGAGTTTAGTGCCGGCCGCATACAGTTGCTGGTGGCCACCACGGTGGTGGAGGTTGGGGTGGACGTGGCCAATGCCAATTTAATGGTTATAGAGCATGCCGAACGCATGGGCTTGAGCCAGTTGCATCAATTGCGTGGTCGTGTCGGCCGAGGGGCGGCTAAAAGCACCTGTATTTTGCTTTATCAAAAGAAATTGTCTGACTTAGCCAGTGCCCGCTTGAAAGCCATTTATGAAAGCAATGACGGCTTCGCCATTGCCCAGGCCGATCTTAATTTACGTGGCCCAGGCGAATTTTTAGGGTTGCGGCAAAGTGGCGTGCCCATGTTGAAAATTGCCGATTTGAACCGCGATGCCGATTTGTTGTTGCACGCTAAAAAGCTGGCAGACAACTTGTTGAAAGACTGCCCCAGTGCCGTAGAGCAGCACCTAAACCTATGGTTAGGTGCTGCAGATGAATGGGTGAAAGTGTAATTTATCGCCGGTGAGGCGTGGCTCTTATCGCTTCATGCGGGTGTTTATGTGGCATAATTTTGCACAGTCCTTCTTTTAATCTACCCCATGCAAAATAAGCGCGCACATTGGCTTAAAAAGCCGATATTAAGTGGCCAATATCGCCCTGCTTTAAGCGATGATGGTTCGTTAACCATGCGCTTAAAAAGTGAATTTACTGACTTTTCCGTGCGGCCTATCGCGGTTAGCTACGCGCGTGCTTTCTTGGATGAAATGCCCGCGTTGGCCTTATCCTTGCGCCAAACTGCGCTGATACGCAATGTGCTGTTGATGTCAAATCAGCGTGCGCTGGTTTTTGCCCACAGCGTATTGCCGCTGGCCAGTTTGCGTGGGCCTTGGTTGGGTTTGCGCCAACTGGGCTGTCAACCCTTGGGCGAGGCCTTATTTGCCAATCCGCAAGTAAAACGCACCGCCTTAAGCTATCAAAAATTGTATGCACAGCACGCTTTATACCAGCAGGCGGTGGCTGCGCTTGGCGCTAAACCGGCCTATTTATGGGCGCGCCGCTCGGTATTTAGTTTGCACAGGGCGAACATTATGGTGACCGAGGTGTTTTTACCTCCAATACTGCGGGCTTAACTATCCACCATGCTTAATTCCAAGCTACTGCAAAAACTAGCCATCTACCAACGCTTAATGCGTTTGGATAAACCCATAGGCATATTATTGCTGTTGTGGCCCACCCTATGGGCACTCTGGATGGCCAGTCAAGGCCAGCCAGATGGGCGGCTACTGATGGTGTTCGTCATGGGCACGGTGTTGATGCGCAGCGCCGGTTGTGTGATGAACGATATTGCCGACAGCCAATACGATGGCTTGGTTGAACGTACGCAATTTAGGCCTTTAGCGCAACAGGAACTGAGCAAAAAAGAGGCCTTATTGTTGGCCGCGGGCTTAAGCGCATTGGCTTTTGCTTTGGTCTGTACCTTGAATGGCTTAACCATAGCCTTGTCTTTGGTGGCCTTGTTCTTGGCCATGACTTACCCCTTAACCAAACGATTTTTAGCCATTCCACAAGCTTATCTGGGCATAGCTTTTGCGTGGGGCATCCCCATGGCATTTGCCGCCAGCACCGGCAGCATTCCGCCCTTAGCCTGGGTGTTGTTGTTGGCCAATGTTTGTTGGGCGATGGCTTACGATACCGAGTACGCCATGGTGGATCGTGATGACGATTTGAAAATTGGCATCAAATCCTCGGCCATTAGCTTTGGCCGTTTTGATGTCATGGCGGTCATGCTATGTTATCTAGGCAGTTTGGGCCTGCTCGTGCTGGCGGGTCAACTGGCAAAGTTAGGCTGTTTTTATTATTTGGGTTTAGGGCTGGCTGGCGGGGTGGCGCTAAGGCACTATTTTTTAATTAGGCATCGTGAAAAAGCGCGGTGTTTCCAAGCATTTTTACACAATAACTGGTTTGGCTTTGCCGTGTTCGCCGGCTTGGCCGCCCATTATTATGTAAGCTAAAGGCGCGCTTTATTGCTTATCCGCTGGCATCGTTGGCTTTGAAAAATCCCAGCTCAAATCCTCAGTGACCGGCCTTTTTTCTGCGGCTGCGGTGTGAGCATGGTTGGCGGTGGGCATGGTAATTTCTTCCATGCTTAAGGCCGCTTCCAGTTCCGTGCTTAAGGCTGGGTAGGGCGCCAGACTAAAGTCCAGCTTGGCCAATGGCGCGCTCTTAGGCGCCGGGTTGTCCGACTCGGCGGGTAGTGTGGCGGGCGCAGCAAACCAGGCTGGCGGTGCTTGCCGCAATAAAGTTTGGCGCCGTAGCCCCAGCATGAGCCCTAATACGGCTAGGCAGCTAGCGCTGGTGAGTGCCAGCGTTGGCCAATTGAGCATGGTTTTTGCTGCTTGCATTTTGGCCGCCTCGGCTTCTAATAATTGATTGCGTTGCTGCAAACTGACCATTTGTTTAGCCAGCTGTGCCAAGCGGTAGTCGATGGCGGTGGCATCATCGCTGGCGGCCGTGACCGATGGCGAGGCCAGTGCGGCAGGTCGGTTTAGGTCTATATTTTTGCTTAAACGCAAGGCTAAGCTAGGGCTGCCGCTGGCCTCGTAGGCGCTGGCGCCAGAAATGACCAATAAAGCCTTATTGGTCGATGCCTTGCTCTGGACTGTGGCTTTGGCGGTGCTTGGGTTTTCCGGTTCGGGCTTGCCGGTGTAGGCGTCCTGCAATTTTTCAGCCAGGCTATGGGCCCAGCGTGGGTCTTTTTGGACCAGGCTGTCG
>SXVG01000065.1 GCA_005791685.1 Methylotenera sp.
GATGGATCTCATCGATAAACAACACGTCGTTGGGTTCTAAATTGGTCAGCAAGGCCGCCAAATCGCCGGCACGCTCCAACACCGGGCCGGAGGTTTGGCGCATATTGACGCCCATTTCTTTGGCGATGATGTGCGCCAGAGTGGTTTTACCCAAACCGGGTGGGCCGAATAATAAGACATGATCGAGCGCCTCGCTACGGCCACGCGCTGCGTTAATAAAAATCTCTAACTGGCTACGGGCTTTTTCTTGGCCCACGTATTCTTCTAATAGTTTGGGACGCAAGGCACGCTCTAAAGCCTCCTCTTGGGGGCTTTCTGCATCGGGTGCTATCAGGCGATCGGTTTCTATCATGGGTGGTATTTTTCCAAAACCATTAAATCGGTTAAGCTAAAACAAAAGCATAAACGCTTATTTTGACAAGGATTGTAAAGCTTGTTTAATGCCCGCTGCAACTGTGCTGTCGCTGGGCAATAATTTCACGGCAGCCAGCGCCTCACGCTCATTGTACCCTAATGAAATAAGCGCATTGAGCACATCGCTGGCGGCTGACTTGGGCTGGTTGGCTTGCAAGGCGTTCAAGCCTGCCACGCTGAACTTATCTTTGAGTTCTAACAACAAGCGCTCGGCGGTTTTTTTGCCCACGCCAGGCACGCGCGTTAGCATGGCACTGTCTTGCATGGTCACCGCTTGCGCCAAGTCGTCTATGGACAAGCCGCTCAATATGGACAAAGCCGATTTCGCCCCTATGCCGTTCACTTTCAACAATTGCCTAAAGGTCGCACGCTCCTGCTCGCTGCCAAAACCGTACAACAATTGGGCGTCTTCACGCACCACAAAATGCGTCAAGATCACGATTTTTTCGCCCAGCGCCGGCAAATTATAAAAAGTGCTCATGGGCACTTCGCATTCATAACCCACACCGTGGCAATCAATCAAAACCAGTGGTGGTGTTTTTTCCAGCAGCGTGCCATTCAAACGACCTATCATTGCCACTCCTTCATCCCTAGCTAAAAACAACCCGCGGTCGGGCAAATCGCTACTAGACCAAACGTCCGCCGCGCACCCTAAACCCCGCGGTGGCCAATTTACCCAAACCTTGACCACCGTGCGCATGGCAAATCGCGCAAGCCAAGGCGTCGGCCGAATCGGGTTTGGGCGTGGCGGCTAAATTAAGCAAACGTTTTACCATGGCTTGCACCTGTTCTTTGTCGGCATGGCCGTTGCCCACCACCGCTTGCTTAACCTGCAAGGCGGTGTATTCGGCCACGCTTAAATTACGGATCACCGCGGCACTGATAGCCGCCCCGCGCGCCTGCCCCAACAACAAAGTGGATTGTGGATTCACATTCACAAAGACTTTTTCTATGGCGACTTGGCTGGGGTGGTAGCTGTCTATCACTTCAAACAAACCATCCAATATGACTTTTAAGCGCGCCGGCAACTCTTCTCTATCGTCTTCACCGACCACTTTATTCTTTTTAGCACTGGCGGTTTTAATGGTGCCGCTGGCAATGTAACTTATTTTTTCACCGTCTTTTTCGATAAGACCAAAACCCGTCATGCGCAGGCCAGGATCAATGCCGAGTATAGTGATTTTGGCCACTAGTCGTCGATTAAGGCGCTGGTGTAGACGTCTTGCACGTCGTCTAAATCGTCCAACGCGTCCAGTATTTTTTGCATTTTTAGCGCGTCATCGCCCGTCAATTCAATTTCATTCATGGGCTTCATGGTCACTTCTGCCATGACCGCTTTCAAACCGGCCGCTTCCATGGCCTCTTTGACCGCCATAAAATCATTAGGCGGCGTGATCACCTCTATGCTGCCATCGTCATCGCTGACCACGTCTTCGGCGCCGGCTTCCAAAGCCACTTCCATGACTTTATCCTCACTCGTGCCTGGCTCATACACCAAGCTGCCGCAATGCTTAAACATAAACGCCACCGAACCATCGGTGCCTAAATTGCCACCGAATTTAGTCAAGGCGTGGCGCACATCGGCCACCGCACGCTGCTTGTTGTCGGTTAGGCAATCGATGATGATGGCCGCGCCATTGATGCCATAACCCTCGTAACGAATTTCTTCGTAGTTCACGCCTTCCAATTCGCCCGTGCCTTTTTTAATGGCGCGCATGATGTTATCGGCTGGCATGTTTTCTTCTTTGGCCACCGCCACCGCCGCCCGCAAGCGTGGGTTCATGGTCACGTCGCCACCGCTCAAACGAGCCGAAACGGTAATCTCTTTAATAATCTTGGTGAAAATTTTACCGCGCTTGGCATCTTGACGGCCTTTGCGATGTTGAATGTTTGCCCACTTACTGTGACCTGCCATTTGACCTACCCTTAAGACTTAAAAAATAGCGGCTATTTTAACACAAGCCTGTGCTGCCCTCATTATTCCTGCCCTTGCGCCGGATCGATTTGCGTGTGCTTGCGTATGCTAACAATGGAAATGGTAATCAAGGACAAGGCTATCAGCAGCATGCCGATTAATTCATAAAAATCCGGCACTTCATCAAGCTGTATCCAAGCGGCGATGACGCCTATCACCGGCGCTAACATCGAGGCCATGCTGGCCACACCGGCTTGCAAGCGTTGCAAAGCATACAGCCACAAGACCCAAGCTAGGCAACCGCTTAACAGCACATTAAACAGCACGGCATAAATAAAGGTGGGCGTCCACGAGATGGCTGGCGCCGGTACAATACAGGCAATGACAATAATCGGGATAGACCCTAACAACATGGGCCAAGCGGTTAGATTGAGCAAATCCAAATGCGGTGCGCGTCTATGCAGTTTTTTCGAAATAATCGCCGACACCGCCCAAGAAATCCCTGAGCACAAAGCTAAAAACATGCTAAAGCCATCGGCCTTGATGTGCAGCGGATCAAAAATTAACAGCATGCCCAGCAAGGCAAACAGCACGGCCAGCCATTGCCAGCCTTGCACTTTTTCACCCAGCATAGGCCAAGCAAACAACAGCACCCAAAACGGCATGGTGTAGGTGAGTACCGCAGTCTTGCCGGCGCCGCCCTCAACCAAAGCCCAAATCAGCAAACCGGTAAAGCCCACCGTTTGCAACAAACCCAAAACCAACATGGTGGAAAAATGCGTCAAGGCCAAAGGACGTTTGGTCAGCGCAATCAAGGCAAACAAAATCAAGGCGCCAAAAAAGGTGCGTATGGCGGCAAACTGAAAAGGGCCGGCGTATTGCACGGCCACTTTCATCACCACCCAGTTATAGCCCCAAATCAAAGTGAGCACAAACAAGGCCAACAAGGCTTTAATAACGGTATTTTTATTCATCATAGCGTTTTTTAAATCATTTTTTTCAATTCAATTGTGTAACACGCATTATAAGGTGTATATTTTTAACTGGCGCTTTTGTGAGGAGATAATAATGAAAACAATACAACAATTACTGGCCAATAAAGAACATAAAGGGGTGATTTCCATTGCGCCACAGCGTCCAGTGTTTGATGCGCTGGTGATTATGGCCGAGTATCAAATCGGTGCCTTAATGGTGCTCGACGGCGACAAGCTGGTGGGGATTTTTTCTGAGCGTGACTACGCCCGAGAAGTGGTGCTAAAAGGCAAATCCTCTAAAACCACCGCCATTAGCGAAGTCATGACCGCCAATGTCATTTCTTCCAAATTAAGCGACACGGTAGAGCAAGCCATGACCGTCATGACAGAAAAACGCATACGTCACTTACCGGTGGTGGACAATGCCAAAGTGGTCGGCATGCTCTCTATCGGCGATTTAGTCAAAGAGACCATAGACTACCAACGCCGTTTAATCCAGCAGTTAGAAAGCTACATTACCGGCTAAGCCAGCTAAGCGCCCAACATCCTGACAAACATGGCGTTTGTCAGGATTTTTTATAGGTACTTGGCCACCATGGCATTGTTTAGATTTTGCGCGGCTACCGGTAAGCGCACAAAATAACCACTGCCGGCGGCTTGCTGTACGGGCTCGCCATTTTTGTTGTACAGGTTCTCCACCAGCAGGTCTTGGTTGCCGCTAGGGTGGATGATTTGCAAGCGGTCGCCCACGGAAAATTTATTGCGCGCTTCTATGTCAGCCATGCCTGTTGTGGCATCGTAAGCCAGCACATCGCCCACATACAAACTGCGATTGGATATGGAATAGCCTTGCTTGTAGTTTTGATGCTCGGCGGTGTGATGGCGCTGATAAAAGCCATCGGTGTAACCACGGTTGGCTAAGTTTTCCAATTCGCCCAATAAATTCCAATCGAAAGGCCTACCCGCCACCGCATCGTCGATGGCGACTCGGTAATTTTGGCAGGTGCGCGCCACGTAATAACGTGACTTGGTGCGGCCTTCAATTTTTAAGGAATCCACGCCCATTTTCACCAAACGCTCCACGTGCTCGATGGCACGCAAATCTTTGCTGTTCATGATGTAGGTTCCGTGCTCGTCTTCCAAGATAGGCAGCAATTCACCGGGCCGGCCTTTTTCTTCTATCAGGTAAACCTTATCGGCCAAGGGATGGCGTGGCAAACTACCGCAACCCGAGAGGCTGGACTTTTCCATTTCCGCTTGAAAATCGAATTCGTTTAAGCGTATGACGCCGGCCGCGTCTTCCGCGGCATCATGCACCTTGTAATCCCAGCGGCAAGAGTTGGTGCAAGTGCCTTGGTTGGGGTCACGCTGATTAAAATAGCCGGACAGCAGGCAGAGGCCTGAATAGGCGATGCACAAGGCGCCGTGCACGAACACCTCCAATTCCATGTCTGGGCAGAGTTGGCGTATTTCTTCAATTTCATCCAAAGACAATTCGCGCGATAAAATCACCCGGGTTAGGCCCAAGCTTTGCCAGAATTTCACCGTGGCAAAATTAACCGTGTTGGCTTGCACAGATAAATGCACCGGCATGTCTGGCCATTTTTCACGCACCATCATGATCAAGCCAGGATCCGACATGATCAAGGCATCTGGATTCATAGCGATCACCGGTTGCATATCCGCCATATAGGTTTTTACTTTGGCGTTATGCGGGGAAATGTTGCTGGCGACAAAAAACTTTTTGCCGCGCGCGTGCGCTTCTTTAATGCCTAAGTCTAAATTAGCCATGGTGAAATCGTTGTTACGCGCGCGCAAACTGTAACGCGGTTGACCGGCATAAATCGCATCGGCACCGTAGTCAAAAGCCGTGCGCATGCGATCCAAATCGCCAGCCGGGGCGAGTAATTCAGGTAATTTCATCTTATTCACCAATAATTTTAACCAGCACGCGTTTCTTGCGCCTGCCATCAAACTCGCCGTAAAAAATTTGTTCCCAAGGGCCAAAATCCAAGCGCCCATCGGTAATCGCCACCACCACTTCGCGGCCCATTAATTGGCGTTTCATGTGCGCATCGGCATTGTCTTCGCCGGTATCGTTATGCCTATAGCCACTGACCGGCTCGTGCGGTGCTAACTTTTCTAACCACTGCGTGTAATCGTGATGCAAGCCGCGCTCGTCGTCGTTAATGAAGACGCTGGCGGTGATGTGCATGGCATTAATCAACACTAGGCCTTCACGCACGCCGCTCTCACGCAAACACTCGTTTACTTGTTCGGTAATGCGAATCAAGGCGACACGGGTGGGCGGATTAAACCACAGTTCTTTACGGTAACTTTTCATACTGCGACTCCTCATGCAAAAACTAAATATAGTCTTCTATTTTATCATCACCGCCTGACTAAGCACCCATAAAAAAGGCCCCCAACACGGAGGCCTGAATGTAAGCTTAGGCTAAATCAAGGCTGCACGTCCAGCTGCTGGCTAAAGCTTTTGCCTTCGTTGTCGTTGGCCGCCACGTCTAATTTACCCATGGCGGTGGGCACAAAATTAAATTTAAAGTACGGGTCTTCCGAGGTCCCGACACCGACGTCTATGCCCAATAGTGGCTTGCCGTTATAGATGAACGCCACTTTGTTGATGTAAAAAGCCGGCACAAAACCTTGCGAAACGAGCTCACGTTGCAAGCCGGTGCGCATGGGGTGCTTGATATTAAAGGTGATGGCCGTCGGGCTGTTAAGCGTTACGGGTTGATCGACTTTAAATTTGATCTTGCCCGCACTGGCACGTATGCTGGCTTCATCGCCGTCCACCGTGCCGCCACAACCACCGGCAGCGCGGATTTCGCGTGAGGCCAAGTACAATTTACCGTCAGGGGTTTCACCGACTAAACGGACAAAAGCATCGGTTTCAAAACGGATGCGGGTGGCCAATTGAAAATCACCCAAGGCCGGGCTTAAATGGTAGGTGGCGGTCAAGGGGATGGGGTTGGCGTCAACAAAGGCGTAGAGCTTGCTAATCACCACGCCCTTAGCGGCGGCATTGTCTACGCTAAAGGTCACCGGCACTTGTGCGCCGCTCTCGGCTCGGCGTGGTGCGTCGATTTTAATAAAATCCACCTCTTGCATGTCGCGCTTAGCAAAAAAGGCTTCTTTCATGATGGGCCACAATTTTGTATCGGGTTCAGCACGCAGCGGCGCGGCCAGCCATAACGACATCAACAACACTGTTTTTAACAATAAGCTTAATGGTTTCATTTTAGTTGGCTCCAAAATTACGCCCTGATACAAAAGGCAGGTATTTTACGGTTTGATACGTGCGTTACGACTAGCCTAGCCATGGAAAATTCAACTCAAAGGATAGCACCACTAATCCATGTGGAAAAATAACTCCACGCCATTGCCCACCGGGTCTTTAAAGTTAATTTGCTTAACCTGCAACGCTGGCAAATCACGCACCGTGTAATCGACTTTGCACGCATGAAGGTGCGCTTCCATGGCCGGCATATCGGTGCAGGTAAAAGAAACATGGTCTAGGCTGGTCAAAACGTTGGTGAGTACCGCCTCGTCACCGCGGTACTCGGCCAGATGCAAGACAGCCTTATCGCCTAGGTATAACCAAAAGCCGCGGCTGCTAAAGCCCTCACGCGGCCCCACTTTCAAGCCCAGCACGTCGCAATAAAAATCTTTTAATTGCAGCATCGTCGGGTAAGGCGTGCGTAAATTAAAGTGATTGATTGCGGTGACCGGCATGCTGCTGTCTAGGTGAGTTAAGTCTGACTTAGGCAGCCGGTGTTTGCGTGCGCAAACGTATGTGCAACTCACGCAATTGTTTCTCGTCCACCGCATTAGGCGCATTGGTTAGCAAACATTGTGCACGCTGGGTTTTAGGGAAGGCAATCACGTCACGTATCGATTCTGCCCCTGTCATCAAGGTCACCAAACGGTCCAAACCGAAGGCTAGGCCACCATGCGGTGGCGCACCGTATTGCAAGGCCTCTAGCAAGAAGCCGAATTTCTCTTGGGCTTCTTCTTTGCTGATTTTAAGGGCGTCAAACACTTTAGATTGGATGTCTTGTTTGTGGATACGCACCGAACCGCCGCCCACTTCCCAACCGTTCAACACCATATCGTAGGCTTTGGATAAGGCTGCACCAGGGTTGGACACCAACAAATCTTCATGGCCGTCTTTAGGCGCGGTAAACGGATGGTGCAAGGCTGCCCATCGGTCGTTTTCTTCGTCGTGCTCAAACATGGGGAAATCCACCACCCATAATGGCGCCCAAGCACGGCCATCGACGTGACCCTTGTCATGACCAACTTTTAAGCGCAAGGCACCCAAGGCTTCGTTCACCACTTTGGCTTTATCGGCGCCAAAGAAAACGATGTCGCCATTTTGCGCACCGGTTCTATCTATGATCGCCTGCAAGGCCGTCACATGAATGTTTTTAACGATAGGGCTTTGCAAGCCCTCTTCGTTTAATTTCGTGACATCGTTAATCTTGATGTATGCCAAGCCTTTGGCACCGTAAATTTTGACAAATTCGGTGTAGGCATCAATCTCACTGCGGGCAATGGCCGCGCCATTAGGCACGCGCAAGGCCGCCACGCGACCACCGGCCATGTTAGCGGCACCAGCAAACACTTTAAAATCCACGTCTTTCATGACATCCGACATTTCGGTGATTTCTAAGGTGACACGCATGTCTGGCTTATCGGAACCGTATCGGTTCATGGCTTCATGGAAAGACATGCGTGGGAAGCTGGCTGGCAAAGCTACGTTTTGCACTTTTTTCAGCATTTGCCTGATCATTTCCTCGACAATGTCCATGATTTCATTTTCCGTCATGAACGAGGTTTCAATGTCCACTTGGGTGAATTCAGGTTGCCTATCGGCGCGTAAATCTTCATCGCGGACGCATTTGGTAATTTGGAAATAACGGTCAAAACCCGACACCATCAGCAGTTGTTTAAATAACTGCGGGGATTGCGGCAAGGCAAAGAACTGGCCATCGTGCACACGGCTAGGCACCAAGTAATCCCGCGCACCTTCCGGGGTAGAACGGGTCAACATCGGCGTTTCCACTTCGATAAAGCCGTTGAGGTCTAAATAGTCGCGCAAGGTTTTAGCCACGCGGTAACGCAACATCATGTTCTTTTGCATGGCCGGGCGACGCAAATCGATGTAACGGTGCTCTAGGCGCACGGTTTCGGTCAAGTTCTCATCGTCCAACATAAACGGTGGTGTGAGCGAAGCATTCAGCACCTCGATTTCGGTGGCGATCATCTCCACTTCGCCGGTGGCCAAGTTGGCATTGGTCGCGCCTTCGGGACGCGCACGCACTTCACAGACAACTTTTAACACGTATTCACTGCGCACACTTTCAGCGATGGCAAAGGCGGCTTTTGCATCCGGATTCACCACGATTTGCGCCAAACCTTCACGGTCACGCAAATCAATGAAAATCACCCCGCCGTGGTCACGGCGACGGTGTGCCCAACCACATAAAGTAACGGTTTGGCCTATGTGTTGGCGGTTTAAATGGCCGCAATAATGGGTACGCATCATAAATAAAGTCTTGTAAATAGTCAGTTAAAATTAAAAAAGTTTATGCCGTTGGCTGCTGGCGTTTTGCTTTGGCTTTAGTCGGTGGTGCAACCACCCCCATGGAAATAATGTATTTCAAGGCCTCGTCCACACTCATGTCCAACTCCACCACGTCAGCACGTGGCAGCATCAAAAAATAACCGCCGGTCGGGTTGGGCGTGGTCGGTACGTACACGCTCACATAATCGCCGCTTAAATGGTTGGCCACATCGCCACCGGGTTTGCCGGTGACAAAGGCTATGGTCCAAGTGCCCGGCCCTGGAAACTGCACCAACACCGCCTGCCTAAACGCATTGCCTGAATCAGAAAACAGCGTATCCGACACTTGTTTAACGCTGGCGTAGATGGATTTCACCACCGGCACACGGGCCAACAGCGCTTCCCAGACCAAGATCAAGCGCTTGCCAAAAAAATTGGTGGCGATTAAACCGGTCAAGAAAATAATCAGCAAGGTGAGCAAGGCGCCCATGCCCGGTATTTCCAGGCCCAACTGCGCTTTAGGCCGCCACGCTTCAGGCAACAGCAGCAAACTTTGGTCCATCATGCCGACCAAGCCTGAAATCACCCAAACCGTGATAAACAAGGGCACCAAAACAAGCAAGCCGGTAATAAAATATTTTTTCATGTGGGCACTTTTAATAAAAAATGGGGCTTATCGTGTCGCGTTAATGGCAAGCGCAACCGCTGGCACAAGCGGGCGTGACTGCCGCCGCTTCAGACTTTTTTTCAGCGCTGGCTGGGGCTTTGCTCGCGCCAGCACCGGCATTTTTAAAATCCGTGGCGTACCAACCACTGCCATTCAACTGAAAACTAGGGGCGGATAATTGTTTGCTAAATGCGGCTGCGCCACATACCGGGCAATCCTCCGTGGCCAGCGCGCTGATTTTGCGCATCACTTCGGCTTTATGGCCGCAACTTGCGCATTGGTAATCGTAAATAGGCATGCATCCACCCGTCACATCAATAAATTAAGCGCGGATTATACCTTATTTGTGCAGCAGACTAAATCTTGACTCGGTTAAAAAATTCCAGCCTCAGTCTTAAATCAAGGGGCACAGCCCGCCACTCGCAACGCTGTGCAATACGGCGCTGATGGCCTGACCATTTTGCCTAGCATCTTGCAGGCTTAATAAGGGCGGTCTATCGTTCAACACGCAATCACTGAAATGGGCTATTTCTAAGCCAAAGTGATTGCTGGCCGCCATGCGCTCTTCGCCAAAACTGCCGTCGTCCAAGCCCCAACTGATGAGCGGCTGATCGTTCTCAAACACCCAAGCCGCCTGGCATTTTAGCCAGCCTTTGGTGCCTATGATTTCGTACTCGGACTTACGGCTACGCTCAAAACTGACATCAAAATGGCCAAAACGCGCCCGACCTTGGTGGTCTGGCCCAAAATCCAACACGCCACTGCATACCGTGTCCGCGCCATGCTCATTTAATTTGGCCTGAGCCAAGGCAGTCAACGGCGCAACGGGCTGGCCATTTTTTGCAAAGCACCAGCGCAGCGCATGCACCGCGTAAGGGCCTATGTCCCACATGGCCCCACCACCGTCGGCCATACGGCGATTAACCCGGTACAAACGGGCCGGCTGCATCAAAAATGAAAAAGAGGCGCGCGCCGATAACACATCGCCTATCAAACCGCTATCCAACATGGCCTGCAAACGCGCGTGTTGCGGATGAAAGCGGTACATAAAGCCTTCCATCACTTTGACTTGATGATGGCTAGCTGCCTCGGCTATCGCATCCAAATCATTTAGCCGTATCGCCATGGGTTTTTCTATTAAACAATGCTTGCCCGCCGCTATCGCTTGCAATGCCCACTCGGCGTGCTCTTCGTTGGCCATGGGGCAATAAATTGCCTGCACCTCGGGGTCATGAATGAGGCTAGTCAAATCGTCATAGCAGCGTACCCGCGAGGCATCGCCAACAGCGTATTTATCCAAAGTGGCTTGGGCCGCTCCAGGGCGGCGACTGGCGATGGCCACCAATTCGGCATTGGCCGCCGTCATGATGGCAGGCAGCAAACGCTCATTGACACGAGCGGCGCCCAAGATACCCCATTTTAATTTTTTAAACGCTGTCATCTGTCATCCTTAAAACATGGGCGGACTTGCCGCATGGCTACTCATTCATCCAACCACTTGATACTGCAACCTATGCTGGCTATTTGCTCGGTGGGGCCTAAGCCTGTTTTGGCAATTTGACGCATGGCATGAAATAAATCACGGCTACTGTTGCTGGCCGTTTCTTTGCGGCTTTCGTCAAAACGTCCGCGGTATTGCAGTTGGCCTTGGCTATTAAAGCCAAAGAAATCAGGTGTACACACCGCACCATAGGCTTTGGCCACCTGCTGGGTGCTGTCGAGCAAATAGGCGAATGGAAAATCCAAGTCTGCTGCTATTTTTTGCATGTTTTCAAAACGGTCTTCTGGATAGACTGTCGGGTCATTCGACATGATAGCCACGCTATGGATGCCGATGCTTTTTAACTCACGGCAATCGGCCAATAAACGCGGCAATATGGCTTTTACATACGGGCAGTGATTGCAAATAAACATCACTAACAAGCCTTTTTCGCCCATCACTTGATCGCGACTCAAGCTGCGCCCATCGACGTTGACTAAATTAAAGTCCGGCGCCTGCCAGCCAAAATCGCATACCGGTGGATGGATACTTGCCATGCATTACTCCAAATGGTTTTATAATCAAATTTTATCACTTTAATTTGCTGACACATGGCTAACGCACGTTTTTATCACCCCCACCCATTGGCAATAGGCGCCACCGCCACCCTGTCCGACAATGCCAGCGCCCACGCCACCCGCGCGCTACGCTTGCAAATTGGCGACAGCATCAGCCTATTTAATGGCGACGGCTTTGATTACCAGTGCGCATTAAGCAGCATAAAAAAAACCGCGGCGACCGCCCAAGTCAAATTAAAAACAGCAGCCAACAAAGAATCGCCCTTGCACATCACTTTGCTGCAAGGCATCTCCAGCGGCACCCGCATGGACTACACCATACAAAAAGCCACGGAACTAGGCGTCACCTGCATACAAGCCCTCGCCACCGAGCGCAGCGTGGTCAAACTGTCGTCTGATCGCGCCGAAAAACGCTTGGCGCATTGGCAAAATATTGTCCATTCAGCCTGCGAACAATGCGGACGCGCCAGCATCCCACAGGTGTTAGCGCCCGTTAGCTTAAGCCATTGGCTAGCCAGTAATGCTAGCGCGAATAGCACACGCATTTTATTAAACCCAGTGGGTGCCACACGTTTAGCCGAGCTGGCCAAACCCACACAAGCCATCGTTTTATTAATAGGCGCAGAAGGCGGATTAACCGATGCAGAAATTAATTTAGCCAGTCAGCATGGCTTTCTATCTACCGTGCTAGGGCCACGCATACTGCGCACAGAAACCGCCGCGCTGACCGCCATCACGGCGATGCAAAGTCTTTGGGGGGATTTTTAAGTAAGCACTTGCTTTATTTACAAATAAATTTTATTATTTTGTAAAATTTACATTTTAAAGCAAGGTATTCACCCATGTCACTGGCCCATGCCATTCGTAACCGACGCAAAGCACTGCGCATGACCCTGCAAACCCTAGCCACCCAAGTGGCGGCCGACCCGGGCAATTTGTCGCGCATAGAGCGCGGCGAATTAGGCATCAACGAAAGCTTGCTGCGCAAAGTGGCGAACGCGCTCGATTGCACGCCGGCCTATTTGTATGCTCACAGCGAACTTCCTGTTAGCCCTGCATCTGGATCGGAAATGCGCTTGGCTAACAAACCAACATCACAACCCCATGCAAAAGATTTTGTGCAATGGTTTCGCTCGGCCACGCCCTATATACACGCTTTTGGCGGCCGCACCTTTGTCATTGCCTTTGGCGGCGAAGTGGTGGATGAAAAGCAATTCGTCGCCCTATCACACGACCTCAATCTGCTCGCCAGCCTAGAAGTCCGTTTGGTATTGGTGCATGGCGCCAGACCGCAAATAGAGCGACGCCTAAAACGGGACAAACTCACGCCTAAATTTGTCGATGGCTTACGCGTCACCGATGACGATGCCATGGAAGCGGTAAAAGAAGCCAACGGCGCCATACGGGTAGAAATAGAGGCCTTGCTGTCCATGGGGCTGGTTAATTCACCCATGGCCGGCGCTGACATACGTGTGGCCAGCGGCAATTTCGTCACGGCCAAACCCAGCGGCGTACGCAATGGGGTGGATTTACAACACACCGGCGAAGTGCGCCGCATCGATGCCTTTGCCATGCAAAAACGCCTGGACGATGGCGAATTGGTCTTGCTATCACCCCTGGGCTATTCGCCCACTGGCGAGGCATTTAATTTAAGCCTAGAAGACGTGGCAGTGAGCGCTGCCATTGCCTTGGATGCCGATAAGCTGATTTTCTTGATGGACTCTGCTGGCGTGCATAATTTACGCGGTGAGCTATTGCGTGAAATGACCGCTGAAAAAGCCGGCAATTTACTGAAGAATATACAAAACCGCGCGCAAGAAAACGAGCAAGCCATCAACGTGTCCGAAGACGTGAATTACTACTTGCCGGCCGCCGTCAGGGCTTGCGGGCACGGCGTGGCGCGCACCCACCTTATTTCTCGGCACATAGACGGCGCCATCATACAAGAACTATTTACCGTAGACGGCATAGGCACCATGGTCACCGAGTTAAGCTTAGAGAGCATGCGCCAAGCCAATATTGATGACGTGGGCGGCATTTTAAAACTGATAGAACCTTTAGAAGCCGAAGGCTTTTTAGTGCGGCGCGGCCGCGAACGCATAGAAATGGAAATTGATTATTTTTACGTGATGGAGCACGACAATAGGGTCATCGGTTGCGCCGCACTCTACCCGTTTAGAGCCGAACACAGCGCCGAATTTGCCTGCTTGGCCATAGACCCGGCTTACCGCGGCGCCGGCCGTGGTGACAAGCTGTTTTATTACTGTGCCCATGAGGCTAAAGCGCTGGGTTTCAAAAGTTTGTTTTGTTTAACCACCCGCACCGAACACTGGTTTTTAGAGCGCGGCTTTACCGAGCAAAGTGTGGACAAATTGCCGGCGGAAAAACAAAAACTTTATAATTTTCAGCGCAATTCTAAAGTTTTTAACAAAACGCTTTAGGAAATTTTAGTTACAATGAGGCCATACGCACCACCAAAATTAAAACCCATGGAATTCTTATGCTAAGCCAAACCACTGCCGGAAAAAAAGCCCGCACCCTTGCTGAGGCACTGCCTTATATCAAACGCTTTTTTGATAAAACCATAGTCATTAAATACGGCGGCAACGCCATGACGGACGAGCACTTAAAAGAATGCTTTGCCCAAGACGTGGTGTTGTTAAAACTGGTGGGCATGAACCCAGTGGTGGTGCACGGCGGCGGCCCGCAAATTAATGACATGCTGGACAAGCTAGGCAAAAAAGGCGAGTTTATTCAAGGCATGCGCGTCACCGATGCAGAAACCATGAACGTGGTGGAAATGGTTCTGGGCGGCCAGGTGAACAAAGAAATTGTCAATCTAATCAATCGCCATGGCGGTAAGGCGGTGGGCTTAACCGGCCAAGACGGCAATTTCATCCATGCCCATAAATTACTCATGGAAGACTTAAACGACCCCAAGAAAATGATAGACGTGGGGCTGGTGGGCGAAATCAGCGCCATCGATCCTAGCATCATCAATTTCTTAGATGGTGGCGACTTTATTCCAGTGGTGGCACCGATAGGCGTCGGCAAAGACGGCGAATCCTATAACATCAACGCCGATGTGGTGGCCGGCAAGCTGGCGGAAATTTTGGGCGCAGAAAAACTCATC
The DNA here is from genome assembly GCA_005791685.1 of Methylotenera sp. GTDB lineage: Bacteria > Pseudomonadota > Gammaproteobacteria > Burkholderiales > Methylophilaceae > Methylotenera. The sequence goes on from SXVG01000065.1 coordinate 14,749, forward strand.
ATGCTAACCAACACACCGGGTGTGCTGGATAAAAATGGCGAATTACTCACCGGTCTCACGCCCAAACAAATCGACGATTTAGTGGCCGATGGCACCTTATCGGGTGGCATGCTGCCCAAAATCAGCTCGGCTTTGGATGCTGCCAGGAGTGGGGTCAAAACCGTGCACATCATAGACGGCCGGGTGGAACACGCCTTGCTGCTTGAAGTGTTGACCGACGAAGGCGTGGGCACCCTGATTAAGGCCAAGTAAATTGGCCAAAAGCCGCGCCCCCAAGGTCTGGATTTTTGATCTGGACGACACCTTGCACAACGCCTCTGCGCACATTTTCCCGGTCATGAATCAGGCCATGACCAACTACATCATGCACACACTGGCCTTGGATGAAGACAGCGCCCATGCCTTGCGCAAACATTATTGGCAAGTGTATGGCGCCACCCTCAAGGGGCTCATGCGCCACCACCAAACCGACCCACACCATTTCTTAAAAGTCACCCACCAATTTGACGATTTAGCCGAGCGCGTGATTGCGGTTAAGCGCTTGCGCCACTTAATACAAAGCTTGGCCGGACGCAAACTGGTGTTCACCAATGCGCCGCGAGAGTATGCTTTGCGCGTATTGGATTTGCTCGGCATCAGCGATTGTTTTGAACTGGTGTTCAGTGTCGAATCCAGCAAATTCCACGCAAAACCTTCGCTACGCGGTTTTCAAATGCTGCTTAAAACCATCAAAGCCTCAGCCAGTGATTGTGTCTTGCTAGAAGACAATGCAGCGGCCCTGATGACCGCCAAACGACTGGGCATGAAAACCATCTTAGTCAGCAAAAAACTACAAAAACCGTCATTTGTTGATTACCGTTTAAGTCAAGTGTTAGCACTCACTCACATTCGGTTATAATGGCCTATCTATTGAGTTAATCAGGCATACCACCCAAGGAGAGGCACATGGCCAGCGAACGCAAACAACAAATTTTAGAAACCCTAGCCAAAATGCTGGAGTCGCCGAAACGCGAAAAAATCACCACCGCCGCGCTGGCGGCCAAATTGGATGTCAGCGAAGCCGCCCTGTACCGACACTTTGCCAATAAAGCGCAAATGTTCGAAGGCTTGATCGTGTTCATAGAAGAAACCATTTTTGGTTTAATCAATAAAATCAGTGCTGAAGAAAGCGACGGGCAAAAACAACTGCAACGCATTTTATCCATGCTCTTGGTTTTTGCCGAAAAAAATCCCGGCATGACGCGGGTATTGATAGGCGACGCCTTGGTCAACGAAGATGAAAAATTGCAAGCGCGCATCAACCAACTGAACGACAGAATTGAAGTGACGCTCAAACAAAGCCTACGCATCGCCGAAACACAAACCGGCCATAAAACCGATGCCGAAGCCCAGGCCAATTTAATGCTCTGTTACGTGGTGGGGCGCTGGCAGCAATTTGCAAAAAGCGGCTTTAAGCGCAAGCCCATGGAATTTGCCCAACAACAAATCATCAGCCTGATTAGTCATTAGGCCTTGAGGCAGCAAGGAAAATAATATGCCAGGCACCGTGTTTGGATTGACCGAAGCACAAATTAGCGAGTTCGGCATGACCTACGGCGTAGGCGGCCTCATGCTGTTAATGATTTTCATCGTGGGCCACTTGGCTTGGCAATCCAAAGCCGGCAAATTTGGTACGTTTGCCCTGTTTCTTGGCCTCACTTTCGGCATGGTGGGCTATTTAGCCAAGTTCGTCATTAAATTCAAACTGGGCATACTCTAAAATAAAGTGGCTCAGCATTAATCCATCCCCCGGCTATTTTCTTCCAGCAAGATTTAAGCTAAGCCCTTGCCCAAATAGGGTAATTAAGCAATAATTTAACCTTTGCAAAAAGCCAGTCATGAAATCTGGCTTTTTGAAGAATTCATTCAAGGTTTTACTGGATTTTCTGTGTGACTTGAGCCATGCGAGTATGGTCTTAAGGCAATCGGTAAAGCTGCAAGCTAAATCATTAGGGAGAAATTTATGGCAACACGTAAAGACCTAGCCAACGCCATCCGTGCGTTATCTATGGATGCGGTACAAAAAGCGAATTCTGGTCACCCAGGCGCGCCCATGGGCATGGCAGAAATTGCTGAAGAATTGTGGAATAACCATTTAAGCCATAACCCAAAAAATCCTGAATGGGCAAACCGCGACCGTTTTGTTCTTTCAAATGGTCACGGCTCTATGTTGATTTATTCATTGCTACACCTGACCGGTTACGCCTTGCCTATGGATGAATTAAAAACTTTCCGTCAATTGCATTCAAAATGTGCTGGTCACCCAGAATACGGTTACGCACCAGGCGTTGAAACCACCACCGGCCCATTGGGCCAAGGTGTTGCTAACGGCGTGGGTTTTGCCATGGCCGAGAAATTATTAGCCAGCCAATTTAATAAACCAGGCCACGACATTGTAGACCACAGCACTTATGTGTTTTTAGGTGACGGTTGCATGATGGAAGGCGTTTCACACGAAGCCTGTGCCTTAGCCGGCACTTGGGGTTTGGGTAAATTAACCGCGTTCTGGGACGACA
>SXVG01000066.1 GCA_005791685.1 Methylotenera sp.
CGGTTCTTCGTGGAAGACCTTGCCTATGCCGTGCCCACAAAACTCACGCACCACGCTGTAGCCGCTTTTTTCAGCAAAGGCCTGAATGGCGTGCCCAATGTCGCCCAAAGTAGCCCCAGGCTTAACCTTGCTGATGCCTAGCCACATGGCTTGGTAGGTGATTTCGCACAAGCGCTGGGCTTGATGGGTCACCGTGCCTAGGTAAAACATGCGGCTGGTGTCGCCGTGGTAGCCATCTTTAATCACGGTAATGTCTATGTTGACGATGTCGCCATTTTTAAGCACTTTATCGCTGGGTACGCCGTGGCAAATTTGCTGGTTGATTGAGGTGCAAATGGATTTAGGGTAGGGCTTATGGCCGTCCGGTGCGTAATTAAGGGGCGCCGGTATGGCTTGCTGTACGTCCACGATGTAATCGTGGCAAAGCTTATCCAATTGGTCGGTGGTGACACCGTGCACCACGTACGGGGTGATGAAATCCAGCACTTCAGAGGCTAATTTTCCTGCGATACGCATTTTTTCAACGTCGTGTTGATTTTTGATAGTGATGGCCATGGACTTGCTGATTAAATAATGAGGGGCTCATTTTAGCATAGTCAGTCGGCATAATTAGCGCCCAAGCTTAGCTTCAAGCTTTTGTTTGTCTTAGCTTACCTTTCCTGCATGCGTGCAAAAAATGACGCTATACGCTAGCAAACACCGTGGCTTAATGGTATTATGCGGCCTCTGCAATTTAGCAGACCATGCAGTTGCAATGGCGACTGTAAATTTTGCACACAAACCAATCAAGGGTGCTTAGGGTTGAAGGCTTTGAATAAAAGCTTAAAAATCAAAGTGTTGCTGGATTTGTGTGAATTGATAACCCTTTTGAAAAGAGAGAAATTATGTCCATCACTATGCGTGATATGTTAGAAGCCGGCGTTCACTTCGGCCATCAAACCCGCTACTGGAATCCAAAAATGGCCCCGTTCATTTTTGGCGACCGCAACAAAATTCATATTGTTAACCTTGAAAAAACCTTGCCTTTGTTTGAAGAGGCATTAAAGCACGTACGTACTTTAGCTGCTAACAAGGGCCGTATTTTATTCGTTGGCACTAAACGCCAAGCGCGCGATATCGTTAAAGAAGAAGCCAGTCGTGCAGGTTGTGCTTATGTTAACCACCGTTGGTTGGGCGGCATGCTAACCAACTTCAAAACCGTTAAACAATCGATCAAACGCCTGCAGGATTTTGAAGCCATGGTGTTGGATGGCAGTTTAGAAAAATTCGGTAAAAAAGAAGCGCTAGGCTATAAACGTGAAATTGAAAAATTAGAGCGCTCCATAGGCGGCATTAAAGATTTGGGTGGCTTGCCTGATGCCATTTTCATTATTGACGTGGGCCATGAAAGTGGTGCTATTACGGAAGCGGCTAAATTGGGTATCCCAGTTATCGGCGTGGTTGATACCAATAACTCACCGGATGGCGTAGCGTTCGTGATTCCAGGTAACGATGACTCCAGTCGTGCTATCCGTTTATACGCTCGCGGCATTGCCGATGCTGTGCTTGAAGGCCGTAGCTCAGTAATCTCTGAGTTGGTTAAATCTGCGGCAGAAGAAACAGCCGAAGTGGCAGACCTTGCAGCTTAATTAATTTAGGCTTAAAAGGGGCTTAATGCCCCTTTTTTAGTTTTAATGACACATACAAAATCAAACAATTAAACTGTCAATCTAGTGCAGTTTTCGACTAATTTAGGAGCTTAAAATGGCTGAAATTACCGCAAGCATGGTAAAAGAATTACGTGAGCGCACCGATGCGCCCATGATGGATTGTAAAAAAGCGTTGACTGAAGCCGATGGCGACATGACACGCGCAGAAGAAATTTTACGCGTACGATTTGGCAATAAAGCCAGCAAAGCGGCTGGCCGTGTTGCTGCAGAAGGTACGGTAGGGGTGTTCATTGCGGCCGATGGCAAATCGGGTGCCTTGATAGAGGTGAACTCTGAAACCGATTTCTGTGCTAAAAATGAAGACTTTTTGAAGTTCGTCAACGAATTGGCTGTGATTGTAGCCACCAATAACCCGGCTGACATCAACGCGGTGGCTAATCTTGCCATGCGCGATTCAACCGTTGAGGGCACGCGTGCGCAATTGGTAGGTAAGATCGGTGAGAACATTACGCCACGTCGCTTTGTGCGTCCGGCGGTGCAAGGTAAATTGGCCAGCTACATCCACGGCAGCAAAATTGGCGTGTTGGTAGACTTGGTGGGTGGCGATGACGTTTTGGCTAAAGACATTGCCATGCACATTGCTGCTGCAAAACCGAAAGCCTTGGATGTCAGCGGCATCGATGCTAGCTTAATCGATGCCGAGCGTCGCGTGGCGATTGAGAAAGCCAAGGAAGCCGGTAAGCCGGAAGCCATGCTGGAAAAAATTGCCGACGGTACCGTGCAAAAATTCTTAAAAGACGTGACCTTGTTAAATCAAATCTTTGTTAAAGATGACAAGCTTAGCATAGAGCAATTGCTTAAATCTAAAGGTGCTAGCGTGGCATCCTTCACCATGTACACCGTGGGCGAGGGCATAGAGAAAGCCGTGGTGGATTACGCGGCAGAAGTGGCTGCAGCGGCAGCCATGGTTTAATCCTAGGCGGCCCGCCATCCCGCTTTTTTAAACGGGCAGGTTAGCAAACAAGAAAGAGGAACGCCGTTAAATCGGGGTTCCTTTTTTTTGCCCAAAATACGCCTTAAATTTTTATGGGCGGCCATTTTTTTATGCCTGAAGCGCTGTTTTTATGCTTAAATAAGCAAACTTTTTAAAAGAGAAATAATATGGCTGCACCCGCCTACAAACGGATCTTACTCAAACTTTCTGGCGAGGCTTTAATGGGTGCCGATGCCTACGGCATTAATCGCGCCACCATCAACCGCATCGTAACCGAAGTCAAGGAAGTGGTGGATTTAGGTGTGCAAGTGGCGGTGGTCATAGGCGGTGGCAATATTTTCCGCGGCGTGGCACCAGCGGCCGAGGGCATGGATAGAGCCACCGCCGATTACATGGGTATGTTGGCCACGGTCATGAATGCCATGGCCTTGCAAGACGCCATGAAAAACATAGGCTTGAATGCTAGGGTGCAGAGCGCTTTAAACATAGAGCAGGTGGCTGAGCCTTACATACGCGGCAAAGCCATACGTTATTTAGAAGAAGGGCGCGTGGTTATTTTTGGTGCGGGTACCGGCAAACCATTCTTTACCACCGATACGGCGGCCGCATTGCGCGGTATGGAAATGAATGCCGATGTGGTGATTAAAGCGACCAAAGTCGACGGCATTTACACGGATGACCCCAAGACCAATCCAGAAGCCATGCGCTATAAAACCATTAGTTTCGATGAGGCCATCATCAAGAATCTTAAGGTGATGGATGCCACCGCCTTGACTTTATGCCGCGATCAAAAATTACCCATCGTGGTGTTTAACATCTTTAAACAGGGCGCATTGAAAAAAGTGCTGATGGGTGAAGACGAAGGCACCATGGTTACGCCTTAATGGCCAGTAGCACAATACATAAGCTAGATAGTTGGAGAACCGCATGTTAGATGAAGTGAAAAAAAATGCCGCGCAGAAAATGCAAAAATCATTGGAAGTGTTAAAGAATGATTTGGCCAAAGTACGTACTGGACGTGCCCACGTCGGTTTATTAGACCATGTGATGGTTGAGTATTACGGCTCCATGGTGTCAGTCAATCAAGTCGCCAACGTCAACTTAGGCGATGCCAGAACCATTAATGTGCAGCCTTTTGAAAAAACCATGATAGGCAAAGTTGAGAAAGCCATACGCGACAGCGATTTAGGCCTAAACCCCGCCACCAGCGGTGATTTAATTCGCGTACCCATGCCTATGTTGACCGAAGAGCGTAGGCGTGACATGACCAAGATAGTTCGCAGCGAGGCCGAGGGCGCCAAGGTTTCCATCCGCAATGTACGTCGTGATGCCAACGATGCCTTGAAGAAAATGCTCAAAGACAAAGCAATTTCCGAGGACGATGAGCGTCGTGCACAAGACGATATTCAAAAAGCCACCGACAGAGCCGTGGCAGAAGTCGATAAAATGTTGCAAACCAAAGAGGCCGAATTGATGGCTGTTTGACCCTTGAGTAGGTCAAACACATAGTCAATTTCTGCCTGTTAAATCCATACCTCGATCGGAGTTTTCGTGGCTTTTTTCACCAGCGCGACAGAAAGTATTCCAGTGAACACGGCTGTGCCGCAGCACATTGCCGTCATCATGGACGGCAATGGGCGTTGGGCCAAGAAACGTTTTTTACCTAGGGTGGCGGGGCATAAACGTGGCATGGATGCGGTGCTGGAGCTGGTTAAGACTTGCGTGAGTTTAAATATAGGCTACTTAACCTTATTTGCTTTTAGCAGTGAAAATTGGCGCAGACCTGCGGATGAGGTGTCTTTTCTGATGAGCTTGTTTATACAAGGCCTCAAGCGCGAAGTAAAAAAGCTGCACGAAAATAATATCAAATTAATTTTGATCGGTGATCGCACCCGCTTTAATGCGGAACTCATTGCGCAGATTGAGTTGTCCGAAAAGTTAACCGCCCACAATACCGGCTTGACCTTAAGCATAGCGGCTAATTACGGTGGTCGTTGGGACATTTTGCAGGCGGTAAATAAACTGCACATGGCTAGCCCTGAGCTTGCTGGCGCTTATCAAGAAGAACACCTCACGCCTCATTTAGCCATGCATTACGCGCCTGAGCCGGATCTGTTTATCCGCACCGGCGGCGAGAGTCGAATCAGCAATTTTTTATTGTGGCAGTTAGCTTATACAGAACTGTATTTTACCGATACCTTATGGCCAGATTTCGATGAAGAGGCCCTGCATTTGGCCCTGACCTCTTATCAAAAACGTGAACGGCGTTTCGGCCGTACCGGTGAGCAACTGAGCCCAGCGAATACATAAAGCACTCCATGACTAAAGGCCATACGCATGCTTAAAACCCGTATCATTACCGCTCTTGTGCTTGCCTTAGCTTTCTCCAGCGCCTTGTTTAACGCGTCCAATCAACTGTGGGCCATCATCACGCTAGCGGCAAGCTTAATTGCCGTGTGGGAATGGTCCAATTTGATTAAGCTGAGCCGCGCACAAACCCTGCTCAATTTAAGCGCTGCGGCAAGTTTGGCTGGCATGATGCTGATTTCATCGGCGTATTACATGGATGCCCTGGCTTTTTCTTTGTTGTGTTTTGCCACGCTGTTTTGGTTGTTGCTGGCGCCATTTTGGCTGCTTACGCGCAAGCAAATGCAGCATAAAGGCCTCATGGCCGCCTTGGGATTAATTTTGCTGCTGGCTACTTGGCTGGCTTTGGTGGGTTTACATAGAATCAGTCCGTGGCTGTTATTGGCTGTGCTGGCAACGGTTTGGCTGGCGGACAGCGCGGCCTATTTTGCCGGTAAGCGTTTTGGTCGGCATAAGTTGGCTTTGGCAATCAGTCCAGGCAAGACCTGGGAAGGCGTGGCTGGCGCATTGCTGGCCGTAACTTTGTATGGCTTGCTGCTTTGCTATTACTGGCACATTAGTCGCTGGCTCATCGTCGCTTTATGGCTCATCGTCATACTCAGCGTCATGGGGGATTTATTTGAATCCTTATTAAAGCGCCAGGCCAATGTTAAAGACAGCAGTCAGTTATTGCCTGGCCATGGCGGCGTGTTAGACAGAATAGACGGCTTGATCTCCACGTTGCCCTTGGTTTTGTTTTATATTTATTTTCCACTTTTTGCGAATCTGCAACTGCATGTCCGATAAATTCAGCGCTAAAGTCCCTCAGCAGGTCACGATACTGGGGGCTACCGGTACCATAGGCATGCAGACCTTGGACGTGATTTCGCAGCATGCCGAGCGTTTTAGCGTATTTGCTTTAAGCGCGAATAATAACGTGGCCGGCTTGTTTTCCCTGTGTGAAAAATACCAACCGCAGTACGCCGTGTTATTACAAGAGGTGGCGGCCTCCCACTTGCGGGCGCAGTTGCAAGCCGCAGGCTCACGCACCGTCGTGTTGCATGGCGAGGCAGCGCTTTGTGATATTGCCAATCACGCCCAAGTTGACATCGTTATGGCCGCCATAGTCGGTGCGGCGGGCTTGCATCCGGCCATGGCGGCAGCCAAAGCCGGCAAGCGTATATTGCTGGCCAACAAGGAAACCTTGGTGATGGCGGGCAACTTGTTTATGCAGGCCGTGCGTGATGGTGGGGCCACTTTGCTGCCCATAGACAGTGAGCACAACGCTATATTTCAGGTGATGCCGCAAAATAAAGCCGGCAACTTGGCGCAGATGGGGGTGAAAAAGATCTTGTTGACCGCTTCTGGCGGGCCTTTTAGAAATGCCACTATAGAAAAATTACAGGCCGTCACCCGCGCCGAAGCGCTCAACCATCCTAACTGGGTGATGGGGCCAAAAATCACCGTAGATTCGGCCACCTTGATGAATAAGGGCTTGGAGGTCATAGAAGCGCACTGGTTATTTGATGCACGTCCCGAGCAAATTGATGTGGTGGTGCACCCGCAAAGCGTGATTCACTCCATGGTGGAATACGTTGATGGCAGCATATTGGCGCAACTGGGTAACCCCGACATGCGCACCCCGATTGCCTACGGCTTGGCCTATCCAGAACGCTTGAGCAGTGGCGTCAGCTCTTTAGATTTGCTGGCTACCGCGCGTTTGGATTTTTCTGCGCCGGATAAAGTGCGCTTTCCTTGTTTGCAATTTGCTTATGACGCGCTTGAGGCCGGGGGTACGGCACCGGCTATTTTGAATGCCGCCAATGAAATAGCCGTGGCCGCCTTTTTAGCTGAAAAAATAGGCTTTATGGCCATCCCTAATGCCCTGGAACGGGTATTGTCTGCGGCTAATTTCGCCGCCGTTGAATCGATAGAGCAATTGGTGGCGGTTGATGCGCAAGCAAGGCGCGCCACTGCAGAGATTATCCAGACTTTATGCTAATGTTGGCGGCTTTTGTTTTAACCCTGGCCTTGCTGATAACCGTGCACGAATATGGCCATTTTCAGGCGGCGCGTTGGTGTGGGGTACGCATCTTAAAATTTTCGATAGGCTTTGGTAAACCGCTCTGGTCGAAAAAGTTTGGGTTGGATCAAACCGAATTCGTCATCGCCGCCATCCCCTTGGGCGGCTACGTGAAAATGCTCGATGAGCGTGAGCTGGATCAAACAGCAAAACCGTATAGCGAAGCTGAGCTTAGTCGTGCGTTTAATCGGCAACACGTTCTTAAACGCATGGCCATCGTGTTGGCCGGCCCCGGGGCTAATTTATTGCTGGCGGTATGCTTATATTGCGGTTTGTTTATGTCCGGCGTGGTGGGTTTGAAGCCTACTTTAGCCGAGGTTGCCGCGCACAGCCCGGCGGCCGCGGCAGGCTTTGTGGCGGGGGAAACGCTGCAAAAAGTGAATGGCTCCGATGTGGCGACCTGGCAAGAATTTAATTGGCTGTTGCTTAAAGAATCGTTAGGTCATGCCAGCGTGGACGTGCAAGGCTTAAGTCCTCAACAAACGCTGACTACACACCGATTAAGCCTGCCCGATCTGGCTTTAGAAAATGAGCATAAAGACCTAGCGCATGATTTAGGCTTTGTGCTTAAAGCGCCTGCAGTGCCTGCCCGCATAGGTAAAATTATTGCGGGCAGTCCAGCGGACTTAGCGGGCTTAAAAGTGCGCGATGTCATCCTGTCGGTGGATCAGCAAGCGACCCCTACTTGGCAAGATTTTGTGGCCATTATTAGGCAGCGCGCCGAGCAGCCCTTGGGCATCGTGCTGGTGCGTAATGGCCACGAGCAAAGATTAAGCCTCACGCCTGCCGCGCATACAGAGAATGGGCAAGTGGTGGGGCAAATAGGTGCAGCGCTGGCCATGGATAACAGCCTACTGGTTAATCGCCAGTATTCTTTTAGTGCGGCCTTATTAAAAGCGACGGCAAAGACCTGGGACACCGCCGTTTTTAGTTTGCGCATGCTGGTCCGCATGCTCAGCGGCCAAGCCTCTTGGCAAGGCGTGAGTGGGCCGGTTAGCATCGCTAATTACGCGGGGCAGAGTGCCGACATGGGCCTTAAGGTGTTCGTTGGTTTTTTAGCCTTAATCAGTATTAGCATAGGGGTGTTAAATCTATTGCCTATACCAGTTTTAGATGGCGGTCATTTGATGTACTATATGTTGGAAATTTTAACGGGCAAACCCGTACCCGAGTCGGTGATGGTCATTGGGCAAAAAGTCGGGTTGGCGCTGTTGGCTTTGATAACGATGGTTGCGTTTTATAACGATATAAATAGATTAATAACAGGCTGATGCATGGCATTAAAAAAAGTAAATAAACTCAAATCCATTGTTTTATTGCTCTCTGGCTTGTATGCCAACTCGGCGATGGCATTGGCGCCATTTGTTATTAAAGATATCCGCGTTGAAGGCATACAACGCACGGAAGCGGGGACGGTGTTCACCAACCTGCCAGTAAAAGTCGGCGACAGCATGACCGATGAGTTGGCATCGCAAGCCATTAAAGCCTTGTACGGCACGGGATTTTTTAAAGACGTGCGCATAGAAGCGGAAAACGACGTGCTGGTGGTGACCGTGCAAGAGCGCTCATCCATTGCACAAATCGACTTTAGCGGTAACAAATCGTTTCCTACCGACAAAATGAAAGAGGGCTTGAAGCAAATCGGCATTTCGGCTGGGCAGATTTTTGACAAGTCGCAGCTGGATCGTGCCGAACAAGAAATCAAGCGGCAATATTTATCGCAAGGTAAATACGGTGCCAGCGTTAAAGCCGTGGTCTCTCCGCTAGAGCGTAACCGCGTGGCGGTGCGCTTTGACATTGAAGAGGGCGCCGTTGCAAAAATTCGCAGCATTAATATCGTCGGTAACCAGGCCTTCTCTATGGACGATTTGCGTGCCGAGTTTTTGCTCACCACGCCTAATTGGATGAGTTGGTGGAATAAAGACGATCAGTATTCCAAACAAAAGTTAAATGCCGACCTTGAAACGCTGCGGTCTTTTTACATGAATCAAGGCTACCTAGAATTCAACATCGACTCCACCCAAGTGTCGATTACCCCGGATAAAAAAGACATTTACATCACGGTCAACCTTACCGAAGGTGAGAAATACACCATTTCCGAGGTGAAATTAGCCGGTGAAAGCATAGTCCCAGACGCGGAATTGCAGACCTTAATCGCGGTTAAAAAAGGCGACACCTTTAGTCGTAGCAACATCACCCAGTCCAGCAAAGCCATCAGCGACCGTTTAAGCAACGAAGGCTATGCCTTTGCTAACGTGAATCCGGTGCCGGAAGTGAACAAAGAGCAGCATACGGCGGCCTTTACTTTTTACATCGATCCAGGCAAACGGGTTTATGTACGTCGCATCAATATCGTTGGCAATACCCGCACCCGGGATGAAGTGGCGCGCCGTGAAGTGCGACAGTTAGAATCGGCTTGGTATGCCTCGAGTAAAATTAATCGTTCTAAAGAGCGTTTGGTGCGCACCCAGTATTTTTCTGACGTGAACGTAGAAACGCCGGCCGTGCCTGGCACCACCGATCAAGTGGATTTGAATATCAGCGTGGTCGAACAATCGACCGGTAGCGTGCAATTTGGTGCGGGTTTGTCCAGTAACGAAGGTGTGGTGTTTGGCGTGACGGTTAGCCAGAATAACTTTCTGGGAACGGGCAACCGGGTCAACGCGCAGTTGAATACCGGTAAAGTCAACACCACCTACGCCTTGTCTTACACCGATCCTTACTTCACTCCCGATGGCGTCAGCAGAGGCTTTGACGTGTATAGACGGGACGTTAATACCGGTTCGACGGACAACGTCGGTACCTATAAAACCTCCTCGTATGGCGGTGGCGTGCGTTTCGGCATCCCTTTAAATGAAAGGGATGGCGTGAGTTTTGGCCTGGCCGCCGATTTAACCGACATCAATCTGTACGCCGAAAGCCCGACGCAATACCGAAACTACTGTGGCAACACCACGGGTTGTACCAGCAACTCCATCGCCTTAAGTGCCGGCTGGTCACACGATACCCGCGACAGCATTATGTACACCAATAACGGCGTGTATCAGCGTTTAAGCGCTGAAGTCACCATGCCGGTGCTGGACTTGCAGTACTATAAAATCAACTACAAGCATTCTTGGTATAAAGAAATGGCCAAAGACCTGACCTTGTTGTTAAACGGCGAACTGGGCTATGCCAACTCCTACGGCAATGCGCAGTACCCGTTCTTCAAAAACTTTTTCATGGGTGGGGTTAACTCGGTGCGCGGTTACGCCATCGGCACTTTAGGTCCTAAAGACAGCACCAACACCTATTATGTGGGCGGCAATCAAAGCGCGCTAGCCAGTGCTGAGCTGTTTTACCCTATCCCTGGCATTAAAGATTCCAAGCAGTTTAGGTTAAGCACTTTTGTCGATACAGGTTACGTTTGGGGCGCTAACCAAACCTATAACTTGGCCGATTTGCGTTATTCGGCAGGGGTGGGCGTGAGTTGGTTCTCGCCATTCGGCCCCTTGAAGTTGATTTATGCTAAGGCGATTAATAGCAGCGTGGGCGACATTACGGAAACCGTGCAATTCCAATTGGGCCAACAATTTTAATATTTGCTAGGGCGACGTCATTTTGTCATCCTAGTCTAGAGTGCTTATGGCATAATAAAGATACAAACAGTCTGTTTTAGGAGATTTCATTGAGCTACACACTGAAAAATTTAGTTTTCACCGCTTTTATGGCCTTGGCCTTATCCGCGCAAGCGGCTGAATTAAAAGTCGGCTACGTACAAGTGGATAAAATACTGCAAGAAGCCCCGCAAACCGCTGAAAGCGGTAAGAAATTAGAGCGTGAATTCAGTCCAAGGTCCCAGGAGTTGGATAAAATGGCTAAGCAAATCAAAGAGTTGGAAACATCTTTGGATAAAGATGGTTTAACCATTAGCGAAGCCGAGCGACGCAATAAAGAACGCGACATACAAAACATTAAAGTTGAATTTCAGCGTAAGCAACGCGAATTGCGCGAGGACATCAATCTACGTAAAAATGAAGAGCTAGGCAGCTTGCAAGATCGTATTAATAAAGCGGTGCAAAGTGTCGCTAAGGCTGAGAATTACGATTTAGTCATGTACAGTGGCGTCGCTTATGCAGCCGATAAGATTGATATCACGGAAAAAGTGTTGAAAATTTTAGGTAAGAAATAAGCTGACAGCGTCGCCCAAACTCAATTTTTAGGCGGGCTGGCATGATAAAAAGATACACACTTGGTGAAATTGCAGCAGCACTAGGTGGCAAGGTGATGGGGGATGCGGCCACACCCATTACGCAAGTGGCCTCATTAAGTCAGGCCCGGTTGGGTGACATTTCTTTTCTTAATGAGGCTAAGTATCAAAAAATGTTGGCTGACTGCCAAGCCAGCGCCATCGTCTTAAGGCCAGAAGACGCCCACCTTAGTCATTTACCACGCCTGCTAGTTGACCATCCTTATGCCTATTATGCCAAGCTGGCAGCTTTTCTAAACCCTGTTCCAGCGCAGATCCCTGGCATTGCCGCCAGTGCGGTAATCGACCCCAGCGCACACATTCCGGCCTCTTGTTGCATAGGCCCTTTAGCCGTTATTGGTGCCAATGTGGTTTTGGGTGAAGGGGTGGTCATAGGCAGCGCTTGTGTGCTTGAAAGCGACGTGCACATTGCCGATCACAGCTATTTAGAAGCCCGAGTGACCATTAAACAGGCTAGCCAAATAGGCCGGCATTGCCGTATTTTTTCCGGCGCGGTGATAGGCTCGGATGGCTTTGGTTATGCTGAAGAAGCGGCCGGTTGGCTAAAGATACCCCAGCTTGGGCGGGTGCGTTTGGGCGACCATGTGGACGTCGGGGCTAACACCACCATAGACCGAGGTGCTTTGGACGACACCGTGATTGAAGACGGGGTTAAGTTGGATAATTTGATTCATATCGGGCATAACTGCGTGGTCGGCGCCCATACCGCGATTGCTGCTTGTGCGGCCATTGCCGGCAGCACAAGCATAGGCCGTCATTGTAAAATCGGCGGGGCCGCCATGCTATTGGGGCATTTGCGCATCGCGGATCATGTTACCGTGACGGCAGGTAGCATGATCACACGCTCTTTATTGGTCCAGGATACCTACACCGCCATCATGCCTTTTCAATCGCACGAAAACTGGCTCAGCACGGCTGCCCAAGTTAGGCATCTGCAAAGCCTAGCAGATAAAATTAAAAAGCTCGAAAAAGAGCTGGCTCTGTTAAAATCTAGTTAATTAAAAAAGTCTGAGATAAAAATGACCGCCCATACGCACCCAACTAGCATGGATATACATGAAATACTGGATCACTTGCCGCATCGGTATCCGTTTATCCTAATAGACCGTGTTAGCTCCATGGAGCTAGGTAAAGAAATCGTGGCCTTAAAAAATGTCACCATTAACGAGCCTTTTTTCCCTGGACACTTTCCTTATCATCCGGTGATGCCTGGCGTTTTAATTGTCGAGGCCATGGCGCAAGCGGCGGCCATTTTGTCGTTTAAAACCATGGGCGTTAAACCCAGCGACGATTCTGTGTATTACTTTGCTGGCATAGACAGCGCTCGCTTCAAACGCCCGGTGTCGCCCGGTGACCAAATTATTTTCAACGTGAAAATTGACCGTATCTTAAAAGGCATCTGGAAATACTCTGGGGTAGCCAGCGTGGACGGCAGTGTGGTGGCTGAGGCGCAGATGATGTGCATACTAAAAGCGATAGATAAAAAAGAGTAAGTTTGATGCTAGCGGCAAAAATACATGCCACGGCCATCATCCATCCTACGGCAGAGCTGGATTCCAGTGTGGAAGTGGGCCCGTATTCCATCATAGGCGCTAAGGTAAAAATAGCTGCCGGCAGCCATATTGCCAATCATGTCACCATCAACGGCCCAACCAGCATAGGCAAAAACAACCGCATTTATCAGTACGCGTCCCTAGGGGGGGGCCCACAAGATAAAAAATACCAAGGTGAACCTACGGCATTGGAAATCGGTGATAACAACACCGTGCGTGAATTTTGTACGTTTAATCGTGGCACCGTACAAGACCAAGGACTCACGAAAATAGGCAATGACAATTGGATCATGGCCTACGTGCACATTGCCCACGATTGCCGACTAGGCAACCATACGGTATTGGCCAATAACACCTCCTTAGCTGGGCATGTGCAAGTGGATGATTATGCTATTTTAGGTGGCTTTTCTTTGGTGCATCAGTTTTGCAAAATTGGTGCCCATGTCATTACCGCGGTAGGTTCGGTGGTGTTTAAGGACATTCCGCCTTACGTGGCCGCCGCAGGTTACGATGCCAAGCCGCACGGCATCAATGCGGAGGGCTTAAAGCGCCACGCCTTTAGCGCTGATAGCCTTTTGCAAATAAAGCGCGCCTACAAAACCTTGTACCGTCATGGCTTGAGTCTGGAAGAGGCTAAGTTACAGCTTGCCAGCATGCCGGCGGCCGAAATACGATTGATCACAGACTTTCTTAACGCCTCCACGCGCGGCATCATTCGTTAACAGCATGCTTAGAATAGGCATAGTCGCAGGCGAAGCTTCTGGGGATTTGTTGGGTGCGCACCTTATCCAATCCCTGAAAAAAAGACGCAGTGATATAGAATTTGTCGGTATTGCTGGCCCTAAAATGATGGCTGAAGGCGCACAGTCGCTTTTTCCCATGGAGCGTCTATCGGTACGCGGCTACTTGGAAGTGCTCAAACATGCCTACGGTTTAATTCGGCTTAGGCGGCAATTAATCAAGCATTTTTTAAACCATAAACTGGATTTGTTTATTGGTATTGATGCGCCGGACTTTAATTTTTACCTAGAAAAAAAGCTTAAAAATAAAGGCATTAAAACCGTACACTACGTCAGCCCATCGATTTGGGCTTGGCGTAAAAATAGATTAAACAAGATTAAACGCGCCGTGTCGCACATCCTAACCTTGTTTCCGTTTGAAGCGCCACTGTATGAGCAGGTGGGTATTCCTGTGAGCTACGTCGGACACCCTTTGGCGGATTTATTGCCCATGCAGCCCGATACGGCGGCGGCCAGAGCCGTTTTAAGACTAAAATCCAGCGATCTGATAGTGGCCATGTTGCCAGGCAGTCGGCAAAGCGAAGTCCAGCAACACGCGGCATTGTTTATTAAGACAGCAAGACTGATACACGCAAGCTACCCCCATGCCTTATTTTTAGTGCCCTTAATTACTCGGGAAACCAGACAAATTTTTGAGTTGGCGCTATTTCATGAGCCCGAGCCTTTGCCCATGCAGATCTTATTCGGCCATGCTCACGACGCCATGCAGGCCTCCGACGTGGTCATCGTGGCATCGGGTACGGCCACCTTAGAGGCGGCTTTGCTAAAAAAACCCATGCTCATCACTTACCGCATGCCTAGCTTAAGTTGGTTTTTGCTTAAACGCATGCACTTACAAGCTTACGTCGGTTTACCCAATATATTGGCGGGTAAATTTGTTGTGCCCGAACTGTTGCAGAACGACGCTACGCCAGAAAAACTAGCAGAAACTGCCATTAAGCTTTTAACTGATAGTGACGCCATAAGCGCTATGCAAGCTGAGTTCGCTAAATTGCATGACAGCTTGAGGCAGAACAATGCCGCAAGAGTGGCCGATTTGCTATTGGCTGATTTTGCATAGGGCGGCCATGCCATCTAATCGGCTTATTTGTGGCGTAGATGAAGCTGGACGCGGCCCCTTGGCCGGTGCGGTATACGCCGCTGCCGTCATACTCAATCCACAGCGGCCCATCTTGGGCTTAGCCGACTCGAAAAAAACCTCCGAAAAGAAGCGGGATTTATTGAGTGTGGAAATTAAGCAGCAGGCACTGGCTTGGGCGATTGCCAGCTGTAGCGCTCAAGAGATAGACCAGATCAATATCTTGCAAGCCAGCTTGTTGGCGATGCAGCGCGCGCTTGAATCCATGTGCATGACGTTTAATATCAGCCCTGACTTGGTGCAAGTGGATGGCACGCATTGCCCCAAGCTGCCTTACCCATGCGAGGCGATTGTGCAGGGGGACAGCAAAGTGCAAGCCATATCGGCTGCTTCTATTTTAGCCAAAGTGGCACGGGATGCTGAGTTGTACGCACTGGATAAGCAATATCCGCACTATGGTTTTGCCCAGCACA
>SXVG01000067.1 GCA_005791685.1 Methylotenera sp.
ACCTAAGGAATACTCTGAAAAAGATACACTTTATAAGCAAACGGAGACTTTATTAAAAGCTTTCAATCAATTTCCTAAATCTGATTTACCTGATGAGGTAAAAGCTATCGGCAGTGGATTGATGAAAGTAAATCAAGCAATTGAAAAGCTTAGGAGCGAAAAAACAACGCTCCATGGAAAGGCGCCTGAGGAGTACATCATTGATGACCCCTTATATGCTTATTTTGTTCTGAATAGCGTGGCAACAGTGGGTATGTTTTTAAAAAGTTTTTATCAGAAGAAATTTAAAAAAATTGAGCAAGAAGATCCTTTTGATGAGGAGATTCCATTTTAGAGCCAACTACCGAGAAAACCTCGGTAGTTGAGAAGTTTTTCGGTTGTATTCTGTCAGAAAAATGGTATGATTTTTCTGACAGAATTATAAATAAAAAATTATGCAAGCTATTGAAGATAAAATAATTAGTAGGATTTATGGAAAAGGTAGGGGTTGGGCTTTTTTCAAGAACGATTTTATTGATTTTGGAAATGCTGCCGCTATTGATAAAGCCTTAAGTCGACTGGTGCAAAGCCGGCGAATTAGGCGCACTATGCGCGGCCTTTATGACCACCCTCGCTTTAGTGATTTATTACAAAAAACCTTATCGCCCGATATTGACCAAGTGGCCTATGCTTTTGCGCGTAAGTTTAGTTGGCGTATTGAGGTTTCGGGTGCGTCTGCCCTTAATTTATTAGGGCTCTCTACACAAATACCTGCGCAATATGTTTATCTAAGTGATGGCCCAAGTAAAAGCTACGATGTAATGGGCGTGACTCTCAATTTTAAGAAATCAAGCTTAAAAAATATTGGGTTTAAGCACCGTGAAAGCACTTTGATTGTTCAAGCACTAAAAGCTCTAGGTAAAGAGCATTTATCTGAAAGCGTGTTTGCAAAAATACGCGAACAAATTGATCCTAAAAACTACAGTAAGATTTTGCGTGATACTCAAGCCAGCACAAGTTGGATTTATGAGGCCATTAAGCAGATTTGTAAGCCCGTAGAGGTTAGCTAGGCTTAAATGGAAAAAGTCGCCCACTTATCGCAACAAGACCGTAGCGATTTATTTGCCGAAACGGCGCGTGCAATGTCCACAACCCCTACGATTGCGGAAAAAGATTTTTGGGTTGTGTGGGTGCTGAGTCGGGTGTTTGCCAATGTTGAGCTGGCGCGTATTTTAAAATTTAAAGGCGGTACGAGCTTATCTAAAGTATTCGGTTTAATCGGTCGATTTTCTGAGGATATTGATCTGATTTTAGATTGGCGTGAGGTAACAAAAAAAGATCCGCTTGCTGCGAGAACTAAAAGCAAACAAAACACATTTAATGAGGCGACAAATGCACAGGCGCAAGCATATATCCAAAGCACGCTGTTACCTCTGGTTCAGCAATGCGTGGGTGATTTATGCATATGCAGCATAGATGAAGAAAATTTATATGCCATTAATATTCGCTACCCTGCTGCATTTAATGATGCTTATTTGAGGCCTGAAATATTGCTTGAGATTGGTCCGCTAGCATCATGGCTACCATCGGATAATTTTGCTATTAAACCGTATGCGGCAGCGCATTTTCCGCAAGTGTTTGAACAACCAAACTGCATTGTGCCTAGCATATTAGCGGAGCGTACCTTTTGGGAGAAAGCAACTATTCTGCATCAAGAGGTGCATCGACCTGACGATAAGACCATGCCACCAAGATATTCACGCCATTACTATGATTTGGCGCGTTTGGCATTGTCGGATGTAAAACCTATCGCATTAGCTGATTTGGAAATGTTAGCAGCAGTCGTGGCATTCAAACAAAAGTTTTACCCAAGCGCTTGGGCACAATATGAAATGGCGAAACCACCCACTTTAAAATTGATTCCGCCAGAGGCGAGGATCAGTGAGCTAGCTAAAGATTATCAGGCCATGCAAAACATGATTTTTGATAAGCCGTTAAGCTTTGATGAAGTGATGCAAACGCTGATCGAATTAGAACAAGAAATTAACGCCTTGGAGCATCTTGCATGAGCGAACGCCTCAACGAAAATGCCATCGAAACCCTTGCCATTGAGCGCTTACAAGCGTTGGGTTTTAATTATGTTTACGGGCCCGATATTGCGCCCGATAGTTCGACGCCTGAGCGTGAAAATTTCACTGAAGTATTGCTGCTTGCCCGATTAAAAGGGGCGATTGCACGAATTAACCCCACTCTGCCTGCCACAGCTTTAGACGAAACAATTAAAACGGTACAACGCATTAGCTCGCCTGAATTGTTAGCCAATAATGAAGCCTTTCACAGATTGCTGACAGAGGGTGTGAATGTGAGCTACCAAAAAGATGGTAGCCAACGTGGGGATTTGGTTTGGCTGATTGATTTTGCCAACCCCGATAATAATGAGTTTTTGGTGGTGAACCAATACACCATTATTGAAAATAACCAAAACAAACGCCCTGATTTGATTCTGTTTGTGAACGGTTTGCCTTTGGTGGTGATTGAGCTTAAAAATGCTGTTGATGAAAATACTACTCTTAATTCAGCTTACAAACAATTGGAAACTTATAAACAGGCTATCCCCAGCTTGTTTAGCTACAACGGCTTTGTCGTCATTTCAGATGGTTTAGAAGCGAAAGCGGGCAGTATCTCAGCAGGCTTAAGCCGTTTTATGGCCTGGAAAAGTGCCGATGGTAAAACGGATGCATCTCACCTTGTCAGTCAACTTGAAACACTGATTAATGGCATGCTGAATAAAGCCACACTGCTGGATTTAATTCGCCACTTTATCGTGTTTGAAAAGTCATCCAAAGAGGATATTAAAACAGGTCAAATTAGCATTAGCGCCGTTAAAAAATTGGCGGCTTATCACCAGTATTACGCGGTGAATGCGGCGGTCATTTCTACTCTACGCGCAACTGCCGACGCCGCAGGCGTGGCGCAAACGCCTGCTAATTATGGTTTGCCCGATGTGCGCACTCAACCCAAGGGTGACCGTAAGGCCGGTGTAGTCTGGCACACCCAAGGCAGTGGAAAATCGCTGTCTATGGTGTTCTATACAGGCAAAATAGTGTTGGCGCTGGATAATCCAACCATTTTGGTGATTACTGACCGCAACGACTTAGATGATCAGTTGTTTGATACGTTTGCGGCATCCAGTCAATTATTGCGCCAGGAACCTAAGCAAGTAGAAGACAGGCAGCAGCTTAAGGAGTTATTAAAGGTCGCTAGTGGTGGCGTGATATTTACCACCATACAGAAGTTTCAGCCTGAAGAAGGTAATGTGTACGAAACCTTATCTGAACGCAGAAATATCGTAGTGATTGCCGATGAGGCGCACCGCACCCAATATGGCTTTAGGGCTAAAACAGTAGAAGATAAAAACGCAGCTGGCGATGTCATTGGCCAAAAGATAGTGTATGGCTTTGCGAAATACATGCGCGACGCCTTACCTTATGCCACTTATTTAGGCTTTACTGGCACACCGATTGAAAGCACCGATGTCAACACACCTGCGGTGTTCGGCAATTATGTCGATGTGTATGACATCGCTCAAGCCGTGGAAGATGGGGCAACGGTGCGTATTTATTACGAAAGCCGCTTGGCCAAAGTACAACTGTCAGAAGATGGCCGCAAATTGAGGCTTTAATTGGTAGTGAAAAGCGCATTCAAAACATTGCGCAAGATATCGTGACGCATTTTAGCCAACGCCAAGAAGTGTTTGCTGGCAAAGGCATGATAGTTAGCATGTCGCGTCGTATTGCCGCCGCACTGTATGAAGAAATTATCAAACTCAAACCAGAGTGGCATTCAGAGGATTTAAGCCAAGGTGTAATCAAGGTGGTGATGACTGCTTCATCTAGCGATGGGCCACAACTGGCTAAACACCATACCACCAAACAACAACGCCGTAATCTTGCTGATCGTATGAAAGACCCGGACGATGCATTGCAACTCGTTATCGTGCGCGATATGTGGCTGACAGGCTTTGATGCTCCTAGTATGCACACACTGTATATCGACAAACCCATGAAAGGCCATAACCTGATGCAAGCCATTGCGCGCGTAAATCGGGTGTACAAAGACAAGCCCGGTGGTTTGGTAGTGGATTATTTAGGGATTGCCGCTGATTTAAAACAAGCACTGTCGTTCTATTCTGATGCCGGCGGTAAGGGCGACCCAGCTGAAACCCAAGAACAAGCGGTCGATTTAATGTTAGAGAAATTAGAAGTTGTGGCGAATATGTTTTATGGTTTTGGCTTTAAAGAGTATTTCTCTGCGGACACCTCGAAAAAGCTTTCACTCATCTTGGCGGCTGAAGAACATATT
Organism: Methylotenera sp.; assembly: GCA_005791685.1. Lineage (GTDB taxonomy): Bacteria > Pseudomonadota > Gammaproteobacteria > Burkholderiales > Methylophilaceae > Methylotenera. Next base: position 4,342 of record SXVG01000067.1, read on the forward strand.
TTAAATATCGAAGATGGCAAAAAGCGTTATATCAATGAAGTAACTTTGTTATCCCAAGCGTTTGCCATTGCCATACCGCATGAGAAAGCCATGGATGTGAAAGATGAAGTGGCATTTTTTCAGGCGGTAAAAGCAAGGCTGGCTAAATTCGATAGCACCGATCAAGGTAAAACCAACGAAGAAATTGAAACTACGATACGCCAAGTTATCGACCGAGCATTGGTTTCCGAACAAGTGATAGATGTGTTTGATGCGGCGGGCATTAAAAAACCTGACATTTCCATTCTGAGTGATGAGTTTTTAATGGAGCTCAAAAACCATGAGCATAAAAATATCGCTTTAGAAGTGCTTAAAAAAATTCTGCATGAAGAAATAAGGGTGCGCGAGCGAATGAATGTAGTACAAGGTCACAGCCTAATGGAAATGCTGCAAAACTCGATTAAGCGCTATCAAAACAAGATCATTACCGCCGCTGAATTGATGGATGAGTTGATTAAAGTCAGCAAAGAAATTGTACATGGCGACAGCGAAGCTGAACGTCTAAAACTCAGTCCGCTCGAGTTTGCTTTCTACACTGCTGTATCAAATAACGACAGCGCGAAAGAACTCATGCAGCAAGATAAGCTGCGTGAACTAGCGGTCGTGCTATTACAGCGCGTACGTGAAAATGCCAGCATCGATTGGACGATTAAAGAGTCCGTAAAAGCCAAGCTAAAAGTCATCGTCAAGCGCACATTAAGGCAGTTTGGTTATCCACCTGACATGGAAATTTTGGCCACAGAAACGGTGTTAAAACAGGCGGAAATGATTGCCGCAGAGCTTAATTCCTAGCGCCTATAAAATAGCGGTATCCCTAGCCTGCTGACTGGGGCAGCGGCTTAGCATAATTAAAGGCATCGGAGAAAAAGGCCTCGTCGCTCAAGCCGGCGGCGACGAAGTCGGCATGTGCCACGGCCACCATGGCTGGTGCGCCGCAACAATACACCTCGTAATCGGCTAAACCGGTCTGGGCATAGTCATCCAACACGGCTTGGTGCACCAAACCGGTACGGCCTTGCCAGTTATCCGTGGCTAAGGCATCGGATAAAACGGGGATGTAGTGTATGTGTGGGTGCTGGGCCGCCCAGCCCTCGGCCAATGCGGCCATGTATAAATCCTGCCGCGCATGGGCGCCCCAATACAAGCGAACCGGACGTTTGCTGTTGTTGTGCAGCATGTGCTCTAACATGCCCTTGACCGGCGCAAAGCCGGTGCCGCCGGCCACCATGATGATGGGTTTGTTCGAATCTTCACGCAAAAAGAAACTGCCGAATGGCGCTTCTATGCGCAAAATGGCTTTGTCTGGCATTTCATTAAAGACGTATTGGGTAAATTGCCCACCCGGGATCAAGCGTAGATGCAGTTCTAACAAGTTGTTGGCATGCGGTGCGTTGGCCAGGGAAAAGGCCCGACGCTTGCCGTCTTTAAGCAAGACTTCTACGTATTGGCCGGCCAAGAATTTTAATTGTTCGCCACTGGGCAATTTCAAAAACAGTGCCATGACATCCGGCGCCAGCTGCTGTTTACGTTCTACCCGCGCCGGCAATATGCGTGGCGGAATAACATCCGCGTCTATCTCACGGCAGGCTAAGGTCAAGTCAGACAAAGGGTAGGCGCAACAAAACAAGGCTTTACCGGCGGCTTTTTCTGCCTCCGTCAGCGCGCCGGCGGCGTAATCACCATGATGCACTTGGCCGCTAACAATGTCGCCTTTGCAACTGCCGCAACTGCCATTGCGGCAACCGTAAGGCAAATTGACGCCGGCGGCGATGGCGGATTCGAGTAAGGTGTCGGATGCTTTGGCGGTGTAATGGTGACCGCTGGATAGGATGCTAATTTGGTAGCTCATGCTTTATTCTTCTCGGTGAAACTCGCCTTCTATCACATCGTCATTGGCCGCCGGTGATTGGGCATGGGCACCAGCCTGACCCTCGGTCTTAACCGGAATCAACAATAAAATGGCGGCCATGACATCGGTCAAAACCCCTGGAATAATCAGCAGAATGCCGGCCAGAATATTGCGCGCACTGCCAAACAAGGCTTTTATGGGATTGCCACCTTGGCTTAAATTTTGCATCATGCGTCCAGAAAACAAGGTCTTTTCATCACGAATAAGCTGCAAACCCAGCAAGGCCACTGACACCAAATAAAACAATAGCCAAGCACCGTATTGCTGGGCCAAGTCGATTAAAATCCAAATTTCAGCCACCGGAAAAGCCAGCAGGGTGAATAAAAATAATGCTCGCATCTACTAAATATCCTCAATAATTGAACGTATGATAGGCATGATCCCTCCTAACGCAAAGGCAAATAACAGTTTCTTAATCGTTTGTGCTGCCAATATTCTATAATTACAAGTTAGCAGCATGGCCTTTGCCTATCATTATGACCAATGGAACGCTACCTACGTGAAAAATTTATTGTTAGCTCGCTTATTAAACCGCAGCATCGCCTTAATGGCTGTGCTGTTTTTAACTAGCGGATTTTTTAGCCAAGTCCAAGCCGCTCGCTTAGCCGATTTATTTAGCACCGATGCCAATGCCGTGTTAGCCCCTGAAGCGGCCTTTAAGCTGCAATTGACCGCCATAGACGCCCAAACCATAGGGGCTGATTTTACCATTGCGCCCGGCCATTATTTGTATCGTGAACGCATCCAGTTTAGCCTAAGCGCACCTAGCCATAGCAAAATATCCGAAATTAATCTGCCGGCCGGTGAAATAAAAGAAGACGCCAACTTTGGTAGGCAAGAAGTGTATCATCGCAACTTCCAGGCCATCATCAAGCTCAGTGCGCCCAGTCAAAAGACCACCTTGCTTGCCAGCTACCAAGGCTGCAGTGAAAAAGGCTTATGTTATGCGCCGATTAAAAATACGCTGACGGTAGACACGGCTAGCATTAGCCCGCTTACGCCTGTCGCAAGCGGCGATAACGACGCCGACTACAGCACCCGGTTATTACAATCCGGCAACGTGTACTTGGTGATAACGGGCTTTTTTCTAGCCGGCCTCTTGCTGTCCATGACGCCTTGCGTGTTACCCATGATACCCATACTGTCTAGCATTATTGTCGGCCGACTCAGCCTAAACAATAAGCCGTCCAAGCTGCATGCTTTTGCTTTATCGCTGGCCTATGTATTGGGCATGGCCTTAAGCTATGCTTTAGCCGGCGTGGCGGCAGGGCTTACCGGTGATTTAATTAGCGTGTCCCTGCAAAACCCTTGGGTGCTCGGCAGCACCGCGCTGCTTTTTGTCCTATTGGCTTGCTCCATGTTTGGTTTGTATGAATTAAAGCTGCCGCAAGGCTTTGAAGACAAGATGCTCAACACCAGCAACCGGGTGAAAGGCGGGCACTTTTTAGGGGTGTTTGCCATGGGTGCGTTATCAGCACTCATCGTCAGCCCATGCGTGGCCGCGCCCTTAGCCGGCGCCCTTATTTACATAGGTCAAAGCCAGGACGTCGTACTGGGCGGAATTAGCTTATTCGCACTGGGCATAGGCATGGGCACGCCTTTATTATTAATCGGCGCCTCGGCGGGCAGCCTGTTACCCAAAACCGGTGATTGGATGAACAGCGTGCGCAATTTCTTTGGCGTCATCATGTTGGCCATGGCCGTATGGCTAATCACCCCCCTCCTGTCTATGGCATGGCAGCTGAGCTTATGGTCGGCTTTATTCATCGTCACCGCGGTCTACCATAAGGCCTTAGAACGCTTGCCCGCACACGCTTCTAATGCGGCAAAGGTTTGGAAAGGGCTGGCCGTTATCTTGTTATTGGTCGGCGTGGCCTTATTAATTGGCGCCTTGTCTGGTGCAAAATCACCCTGGCAACCCCTGCAAACATTTGCCAGCAAAGCTTACAATGCAGAAAATAAACCGGGGGCGGCCCTTGCCTTTGAGCGCATTAAAAGTGTAGCTGAATTAGAAAAAAGATTAGCCAATACCAATGGCCAGCCCGTCATGTTGGATTTTTATGCCGATTGGTGTGTCGCCTGTAAAGAGCTGGAACAATTTACCTTTAGCGATAAAGCCGTGCAGCAACGATTAAAAAACACTCTGTTATTGCAGGTCGATGTGACGGCTAATTCCGCTGAAGATCAAGCCTTGTTAAAGCGTTTCGGCTTGTACGGCCCACCCGCCATCGCATTTTTTAATGTGTATGGCCAAGAAATGCCTCGCTTAAAAACCATAGGATTTCAAAATGCCGAACGCTTTAGTCAGACTTTGCTGCGCCGTGACAGTTGTTTAGCCCATACGACAGCCGATGAAAAGATAAGCAGCTCATGCTAAAAAAACTGCGCGCCAACGCCAGCTACCTTGCCATCATGTTTGGTTTGGGCTTTGCCATTTACTACCTTGCACTCCAGCCCCATTCCCCGCTAAAGGAATCGCCTAAGGACGAGGTGTCAACCCAGGCTTTTTTTGCCAGCCAGTTGGTCGATGAACATGGCCTTAGCCAAGACTTAAAGCAATATAAAGGTAAAATCATAGTGCTCAATTTTTGGGCCACTTGGTGCCCACCGTGCCGCGAAGAAATGCCGGAATTATCCGAGTTGCACAATGAGTATAAAGACAAAAATGCAGTGGTATTGGGGATTGCCCTGGATGAATTAAGTTTGGTTAAAGAATTTTCCCTGACCTCGCCGGTAAGCTACCCTTTATTTGCTGCCGAAAATGAAGGCATGCAACTCGCCAACGATTTTGGCAACAACCAAGGCGTGCTCCCCTACACCGTCGTCATTGACCCAGAGGGGCGTGTGGTAAATCACTATTTTGGCCGCATCAGCAAAACCCTATTAACGGACGCTTTACGGCCTTTATTAAGCGATTAAGCTCCCCGCCCTATCGCTAAGTTTTTAAATTAACGATATCAAGTACTTAAATCCTCAACA
>SXVG01000011.1 GCA_005791685.1 Methylotenera sp.
AGAGACTACCATGGCAATATACGTAAAAAGGATCTGCTGGCGGACACGCCTTACAACACCTACCCGCGCACCGGTCTACCCCCTAGCCCGATTGCCATGCCGGGGATGGCCGCTATAGAAGCGGCATTGCACCCAGCCAAAACTCGGGCCTTGTATTTTGTCGGCAAGGGGGATGGTAGCCATGTGTTCTCCAACAATTTAATAGAGCATAATTTGGCCGTGCTTCATTACCAACTAAAAAACAATAAGCGCTAGTCGATCATTTACAGTGAAAGCCATATGTTAGGAAAATTCATCACATTGGAAGGCATGGACGGGGCAGGCAAGAGCACGCATATTCCCCATATTATCGCCATTTTGCAAGCACAGGGGCACGAAGTCGTTTCAACGCGAGAACCAGGTGGCACGCCACTGGGTGAGCGTTTGCGCGAACTGGTGCTGCACGAGCCCATGCATGCGGAAACCGAAACCTTACTCATGTTTGCGGCGCGCCGTGAGCACATTGATTGCGTCATCAATCCGGCCTTAGCCAGAGGCGCTTATGTGCTATCGGATCGCTTTACCGATGCCACTTACGCCTATCAATGTGGCGCCAAATCGGTCGCCGCCGATAAAATTGAAATGTTGGAAAAGTGGGTTCAAGCGGATTTGCAGCCCGATGTCACGCTGCTTTTCGACGTGCCGGTGGAAGTCAGTGTGCAACGATTGCTTGCCGCACGTAGCCCAGACAAATTTGAACGCGAAAATGCCGAATTTTTCACACGCATACGGCAAGCGTATTTACAACGTGCCTTAGAAAATCCAGCCAGATTTCGAGTGATCGATGCGAATCAGCCCTTGGATGAAGTAAGTAAAGTGGTTGAAAAAATCATTTTATCGCTATGATTATTAATCATAATTTAAAAATTTACCCTTGGCAAAGTCAGGCTTGGCAACAGTTGCACGCCAACAAGCAACAGTTGCCGCATGCCATCTTAATGCACGGCACAAAAGGCATAGGCAAGTACGACTTTGCCCGCTACCTTAGTCAAACACTGTTGTGCACTCAACAAAGCAAAGTAGCCGCGTGTGGGCTATGTGCCAGTTGCCACTGGTTTAATGAAGGCAGTCATCCTGACTTTAAGTTGATCAGCCCAGAGCAAGAAGACGAAGCGGATAATGAGCTTGGATTGGTAAAAAAATCTAAGAAAAAAACGCAAATTTCAGTCGCGCAAATTCGTGACTTGACCGATTTCGTAGGTCTATCCAGCCATCACCAGGGCGGCTTACGCATTATTCTCATTCATCCGGCAGAAGCCCTTAATAATGCATCGGCGAATGCTTTATTGAAGATGCTAGAAGAGCCTGCCGAAGGCGTGGTATTTCTTTTAGTCACGCACCAATTGCAACGCTTATTGCCCACCATTATCAGCCGTTGCCAGAAAATAAATATGCCCATCCCCAATCAAGCGCAATCACTGGCGTGGCTGAACGAGCAAGGTGTAAGCAATGCCCAGCATCAGTTGAGCTATTTTGGCGGTTCGCCCCTTAAAGTAGTGGCTGAGTCATTGCAATTTTCGCAAGCCAACAAGTTTTTGCAACTGCTGGCGCAGGGCGATAAACTGCAAGCGCACAGCGCAGCACCCGCTTTGATCGCGAACTCGGTAGAGGCTGGCATAGTGGCCTTGCAAAAATGGCTATACGACCTTATTTCAGTAAAATATACGCGTGAGGTACGCTATCATAGGGTGGATATTCATGTTTTGCAGACGCTGGCTGAAAAAGCCAACCCAGGCAAATTGCTGCAACTACAAAAGAACCTAAATGAATTGCGCAAACTGGCCTTACACCCACTAAATCATGAACTGCAAATAGAAGGATTGCTCGTGGAATACACCCGTGTTTTCTCAAAGAGCGCGGTCAATTGAAACCCAATGCAGTGTGCGATAAGGCGCTAAAATGACCAACCCTATTTTTGAGCAAGCTGACATGCCGAATAACAGTCACAGCCTATCGCTGCTATTTAAAGAGAAAATGGCGCTGCATGCCGCCTACATGCCTTATGTCAAAGGCGGCGGTTTGTTTATACCAAGCAATAAATCACTCAAAATGGGGGAGGCGGTCACCATGCTGTTAAGCTTGCTGGATGACCCCATCAAATTTCAAGTCATCGGCCACGTTGTTTGGCTATCACCAGCCAATCAAGCCTCCATGCCACAAGGTGTGGGCGTACAGTTTAACGAGCAGGCAGACAGCGTGGCGGCGCGTGAAAAAATTGAATCGCTGCTCGGTGATGATTTGAAATCAACGCGCCTCACGCACACCATGTAAATCACAACGGAAATTCTATCTCCCACCACTTTAAAAGTGACCCGCACCCATGCTCGTAGACTCACATTGCCATTTAAATTTTCCTGAATTATTCAAAGACTTAGCTACAATCAGGCAGGCCATGCAGGACAATCAAGTGAGCCACGCCTTGTGCATTTCAGTCACCTTGGCTGAGTTCCCTCAAGTGTTGGCTTTAGCCGAGTCGCATGACAATTTCTACGCATCACTGGGCGTGCACCCTGACTATGAAGACATAACGGAGCCTACAGTAGAAGAATTGCTACGATTAGCCGATCACCCTAAGATTATTGCCATAGGCGAAACCGGCTTAGATTACTTTAGACTGACGGGTGATTTGGAGTGGCAGCGCCAGCGTTTTCGCACGCACATTCGTGCCGCCATACAATGCGGCAAGCCCTTGGTCATACACACACGCAATGCCGCGGAGGATACCTTGCGCATCATGCGAGAGGAGGGGGCGGACAAAGTGGGCGGGGTGATGCACTGCTTTACAGAAAGCCTGGATGTGGCCATGCAGGCGATAGCGCTCGGGTTTTACATCTCTTTTTCCGGCATCGTTACCTTTAAAAATGCCGTCGCCATCAAAGAAGTGGCCAAATCGGTGCCACTCAATAGACTGCTATTAGAAACGGACTCGCCTTACCTTGCCCCCGTGCCATACCGCGGCAAAACCAATCAACCTAGCTATGTAAAGCACGTGGCCGAAGAGGTGGCCAGACTAAGGAACAGCTCTTTAGCTGAAATTTCGACAGCCACCACGGAAAATTTTTTCCGTTTATTCAAACACGCTACTCGATAACGCAGTCCTGTGGCTTGTATTTGTTTCCCATTGAACGCAGGGGGTAGGCTAAAGTGGGGATAGGTGCGATAATGCGCGTCTGCATTTAATCATTTAATTATTACAGGCACCACTATGAAAACTATTTTTAAGCATTTAGGTTTAGCGCTCACGGTTGCGCTGCTTCTTTCATCCAATCTAAATATGGCTCAGGCGGCAGGCAATAAAAAGACCTACACAGAAGATCAATTTTTAAATGCCTTTAGCGGCAAATCGAAAACGCTGGTAGTGCAAAAGTTGGGGGCGCCTTTCAAAAAAGACGCTTCGGTTAAACCGCAAGGCGCCAGTAGCTTTTTAACCAGAGTGGGTGCAGATGAAAAAGGCTCTAAACGCGTTAATGTTGAAATGTGGTATTACAAACATATCGTTAACTATGACCCAAGCCACACATACAAAGAAACGGAAATTACTTTCGTCAATGATAAAGTCATGAACATTGCTTTTTTCAACAACAGGTAAGCGTTGAGTCACCTTATTTTGAATAAAGCCAAGACAAGTGCTTGGCTTTATTTTTTAATCCATTATTTCGCATAATGTATATCAAAGCCCAATTCATCTTTAAAACTTTACCACCAATACGCTAAGAACTAATCCCAGCCTATCGTTGAGGGGCGTCAGCCCATTTTTTTAACATCACTTCCTTTTTTAACAATACCACATCATTTTCCAGAGTCCACCAACGCTAAAATCTGCCGCCATAAGTTCAAGCTCACGCTGCTTTTTCCTGCAAGCTAAGCGACGGTTCAATCGCCAGCGGCTTTAACTGGCGCACTTCGGCGCCGAACAACGCGGTCGCGTTGCTCGGTGCGCCACTTGCCGCAGGTGAAATACCGCCAACCAAAGGTTTTGTAGCACCGCAGGTGCTACGGTCTTCGGTTTTTGCTTTTAAGGTTTTGATTGAGTGCCTTGCAATGCTGAGGTAGTTGGCAATGTAGCGAAGTTCATGCGCTTCAAAGCTACGGCCTTCTGGCGACCAGAGCTTGTTTTGATGAAACCCCCAGCCTTCCCATGATTTGCCAAGCAAGCTGTAGCCGGCCAACAAGCGCATTAAGCGAAAGGATGGGTAGGGGATTTGGACCGCCCCTTTTTCATAGTTTCGGATGGTGCGCTCGTTCACGTCTAGCTCGATGCCTGCTTGTTTCACGGTTAGGCCTGCTTTGCGTCTAGCGAGATGGAACGCATCGGGGTCGATGTATTTTCTCGGCTTTTTCTTGGGTCGCATAACAGCTTAGCAGGTGGATAAATCCACCATTGGTGGGTTTTTGAATGAAGTCTTGCGCCAAATATCTGGCCATTTCGGCATAGATTTTTGACGTAACGCACGGATAGACCTAGATTTTGCGCAAAAGAAACAACCGATAAACCCTTGTTTCCTAAGCCGTCTGCATGAAGTGGTTTGGCCATGTTACCCCCCCACCAATCGCAAACCGCCCACCCAATGTTTGAAGCGAGCGTTGCGTTCCTCGTCGGTTTCTTGGGTTTTTGCCATAAACACGTCTAGAAGCGTTTTTAAGGCGTTTTTATTAAAATCCGAGGCTCCCACCTCGACAGAACTTAATTTTGCGTCTACGAGCGTTTCCAGCAATTTAATTTGCCCGATGAACAGGTTTAATGTAATAATTTCGTTGTTACGTGTATCCGAAGTTTGGAACATGATTTTTCCTTCAGTTTTTAATATGCCCGCAGGCGTTAAAATTACTGTGGAAAAGTTTTCCGATGAAGGCCTAAAAAAATCTGAATGACCCCGACAGGGGTGTCAGATTTTTTTGGCAGATTATCCAGGCGAATTTTTTAAACTAAATTTTGTGCAACGGACTAGTAACACTAGTCCATTCATTCCCATTTTGGGAATTTTAACCACCACTAATTCACCTAAAATAGGGCTTAAATACGCTTGCCTGTTTCATGAAATACCCGCACATCTGGCCACAGGGGGCCACATTTTAACGGCCATTCATTTCGCATAATGTATATTATGTAAAATTAATTAAGCAGGTGAGCCTGGTTTACAGCAAGCCCTTCGTTTCCTTGGCTATTTCTTCTTCCAAGGCGCTGTCACGGTTGGCTTTAGCAATCGATTTCGCCTGTTCTATTAAAGCCTTGGCGGCCAGCTTGTCCCCATTGGCAAATTTCACCGTGGCCAACACGCTGCTGGCTTTCGCTTGGTAATAAGCACCGCCTTGCTCTTTGGCAAATTGGATAATTTTATTTAAGGTCTTTTCCGCGTTGGCGTAGTTTTTAACCATGGCGTAATAACGCCCTAACTCTATGCTGGAATGTGCGTACTGATCTAAGGTGCCCACGGCATCGTGTAATAGATAGGCTTTTATTTGAAATTCAAGGGCCAAGTCATGCTGATTAAGCCCATGGTAAGTTAAGGCCACTTTTTCACAGCTTTCACCACGTTCATTGTCATTGGCCGCCAGTTTGTGACCCAACAAGTAAGCGTCTAAGGCTAATGGAAGCTGCTTATTGCCATGATGGATGTCGCCCATAGCATTGTAAGCCATCCGCTCCAAGGCCTTATTGTTAGCCAATCTAGCCTGCTTAATGGCCAACTGGTATTGCGCTAACGCCACCTCGTGTTGCTCAAGGGCTTTATAGGTATTGGCGATTAAAAAGAGGCTAACCGTGCTGTCCAAGCTATCCTTAGCATTTTTTTCGGCTAATTTAAATGAAGCCAAAGCCTTATTCAAATCATCTTTAGCGAAAAAAGATCGGCCCTGACAAAGCAAAGCGTCTTTATCTTGACTGTTGGCCTGCAACATTTTTTGTGCATAGTCCAATGCGGCAATTGCATCGCCGCTGGCCAGTAATTTATTGCAAGCCTGGCCATTTAAATCTTCTGCAAAAACATTGTTAATAAACAGCAATGTAGATAATGTAATTAAAGTAACTTTCAACTTCATTTGCGATCCTTCCCTTGGTTTATAGGTTTATTTAGCCAATAACTGCAGCAAGCCCGCTTCGTCCAACACCGGCAAATCGAGTGCCTGGGCATGGTCTAGCTTGCTGCCGGCATCGCTACCCGCCACGACGTAAGCGGTCTTTTTAGAAACACTGCCACTGACTTTCGCCCCGACCGCTTCTATCAATTCTTTTGCTTGGTCACGGCTTAAGTTCGGCAAAGTGCCGGTTAGCACAAAGGTTTTACCCATTAAAGGCCCAGGCACGACTTGCTTCCTATCCGCTTCTGGCCAGTGAATACCGGTAGCGAGCAATTGCTGAATGACCGATTGATTGTGTGGCTCGCTAAAAAAATTACTTATCGATTCCGCAACCACAGGCCCAACGTCATTGACTAATAATAATTCGTCTACAGTGGCCTGCATTAAATGGCTTAAAGCACCAAAATGCTTGGCCAAATCCCTGGCCGTGGCCTCCCCTACATTGCGCATGCCAAGCGCATAGATAAAACGTGCCAAGGTGGTGGATTTACTTGTTTGCATTGCATCCAGTAAGTTTTGCGCGGACTTACTGGCCATGCGCTCTAAATTGCACAAGCTGCTTAAGTTTAATTGATAAATATCGGCCAGCGTATGCACCAACTTAGCTTCTACCAATTGATCCGCCAGCTTTTCACCCAAACCCTCTATATTCATCGCGCGCCGTGAGGCAAAATGCATAATGGCCTGCTTGCGCTGCGCCGGGCAAAATAGGCCGCCTGTGCATCGTGCAACGGCTTCATCGGCTTGTTTTAAGATATGTGAGCCGCAATCCGGACAAGTACTTGGCATCACAAAACGCCTAGCATGGGCCGGGCGTTTTTCCTGAATGACGCTGACCACTTCTGGGATAACATCCCCTGCCCTGCGTACACTCACGGTGTCGCCTATATGCACGTCTTTACGCCTAACCTCATCTTCGTTATGCAAGGTGGCGTTTGTGACCGTTACGCCACCGACCAATACCGGCGACAACCTTGCCACCGGTGTAATGGCGCCGGTACGACCCACTTGCACGGTAATGTCTTCAACGACGGTGAGCGCTTCTTGAGCTGGAAATTTATGGGCAATGGCCCAGCGCGGTGCTCGCGACGCAAAGCCAAGTTCATCTTGTTGCTTAAATTGATTGACCTTATACACCACCCCATCAATATCAAACGCCAAGCCGTCCCTGGCCATGCCGATTTTTTGATAATAAGCTTGCAAGCCGGCTAGGCCTAACACCACCTCGCGCT
>SXVG01000068.1 GCA_005791685.1 Methylotenera sp.
GGTAGAGCAGCGGACTCTTAATCCGTTTGTCGCGAGTTCGAACCTCGCACGCCCTACCAACAGCATTGCTAAAGCCTAGCTAAAAATATGACTGCCTGCCATTTTCAAAACCACAAAAGCATTAAGCTGACCTTAAGTTTTGTTGGGCAAGCTGACGCCATCGATAACCATTCCAGATTTTTTCTGCAGGGCCCAGCATGTTAAAAGCGCAAGGTTTAGCCTGCCTGCGTGGCGACCGTTTGCTGTTTAAAGATTTGAGCTTTGCGCTTGAAGCCGGCGGTTTGCTGACTGTCTTGGGTGAAAACGGCAGCGGCAAAAGCAGTTTGTTGCGCCTGCTGTGTGGTTTGCTGACGCCAGAGCAAGGTGAGATTTTATGGGCGGGTAAGCCGATTAAAGCCCATGCTGAGCAGTACTTGCCTAATTTGAAATACGTCGGGCATTTAAACGGCCTGAAAGACGATTTAAGCGCCTTGGAGAATTTACAAATGAGTGCAAGTTTGACCGGGCAAGACGTCAGTGCCGCCTCAGCCTTGGCCGCCCTGACAGCCATAGGCATTGCCCGTTGTGCTCATTTACCGGTACGGGTGTTGTCGCAAGGGCAAAAAAGACGGGTGGCCCTGGCCGCTTTGTGGCTAAGCCCTAGCCCGTTATGGATTTTAGACGAGCCGTTTGCGGCTTTGGATGCGGCCGCGACCGAGGTGTTGGCCGCGCGCATAGGTGAGCATCTGGCGGCGGGTGGCATGACCATACTCACCAGCCATCAAGATGTGGCCATTAAAGCCAAGGCTGCGCACACGGTGAGCTTAAGCGCATGAAACAGGCCTGGCTCACCGTATTAAAACGTGATTTGCTGCTGGCTTTGCGCCGTCGCTCGGACATTGCCACGACCTTATTTTTCTTTGTCATCGTGTCCAGCTTGTTCCCTTTGGGCATAGGCCCAGAGCCGGCGGTATTGAGCAGCATCGCCCCCGGGGTATTGTGGGTGGCGGCTTTATTGGCTGGCATGATTTCTTTGTCGCGCTTGTTTGCGGCCGACTTTGCCGACGGCAGCTTGGAACAAATGCTGTTGGCGCCGCAGCCTTTGGCTTGGTTGGTGACGGCTAAAATTTTTGCCCATTGGCTGGTGTGCGGTTTGCCGGTAGTGCTGTTGGCGCCTTTAATCGGCTTGCAATACGCGTTGCCGAACGATGCCTTATGGGTGTTGGTCTATTCCTTGCTGCTGGGCACGCCTACCTTAAGTTTGATTGGCGCCATAGGTGCGGCTTTAACGCTGGGCGTACGTGGCAGCGGTTTGTTGGTGGCTTTGTTGGTGTTGCCCTTATACATCCCAACCCTGATATTTGGGGCCGGGGCGGTGGCTGCTAGCCAGCATGGCATGAGTGCGGAAGCGCACTTGTCCTTGTTGGCCGCAGTCTCATTGTTGGCCTTGGTGCTGGCGCCCTTGGCGACGGCAGCGGCCTTACGTATTTCTGTAGAGTAAATTAATATGCACATGAATTGGTTTAAGTATTCCTCCCCGCAAACCTTTTACCCGCTGGCCGGCAAGATGATCCCATGGTTTTTTGCGTTGGCGGCGGTCTTGGCTAGCGCTGGTTTGTACGTGAGTTTTGCCATCGCCCCTACCGACTTTCAGCAGGGCGAGGCTTACCGTATTATTTTTGTGCACGTGCCGGCGGCTTGGATGTCCATGTTTATTTACGTGGTGATGGCGGGCTGGGCCGCCATAGGCTTAGCCCTCAATGCCAGATTGTCGGCCATGATGGCGCAAGCCTTAGCCCCTACCGGCGCTATGTTCACCTTATTGGCTTTAGTGACCGGTTCTTTATGGGGCAAGCCGATGTGGGGCACTTGGTGGGTGTGGGACGCACGCTTAACCTCGGAATTGATTTTGTTGTTTTTGTATTTAGGCTTCATGGCCTTGCAGTCGTCCATCGATGACCCACGCCGTGCCGATAGAGCCGGTGCTTTGCTGGCTTTGGTTGGGGTGGTCAACGTGCCTATCATTTACTTCTCGGTGAAATGGTGGAATACCTTGCATCAAGGCTCTAGCATCAATGTCAGCGTGGCGCCAAAAATGGCCGCCACCATGTTGCTAGGCATGTTGCTCATGGCCTTGGCTTGTTGGATGTACAGCGCGGCCGTGGCCTTGATGCGCGTGCGTTGCATCATGCTAGAACGCGAGCGCAGCAGTGACTGGGTAAAAGCTTTGTTGGTAGAAGGGGGCAAATGATGCACTGGGCAAGTTGGTCGGATTTTTTTAATATGGGCGGCTACGCCTTTTATGTGTGGTTTTCCTTTGGTTTGACCGCACTCTGCGTAATTTGGGAAGTCTATGCCCTTCGTCAACGCAGGCGCGACGCCATGCATTTAGCACAATTATTAGCACAGGATTAACATGGCGCTTAAAGCACGACACAAACGTTTTATCTTGATTGGCATAGGCTTAGCCTTGATAGGTTTGGCCGCCATGTTGATATTGAATGCCTTTCAAAGCAATATGGTGTTCTTTTACACCCCCAGCCAAGTGGCTAAGGGCGAAGTGCCGCACAACACCGGCTTTCGCATCGGCGGTTTGGTGGAAATGGGCAGCATCAAGCGCGGCGACGATGGCTTGACGGTGAATTTTGTCATCACCGATACCGCGCATACCGTGCCGGTGGAATACAAAGGCGTGTTGCCGGATTTGTTTAAAGAAGGCAAGGGCGTGGTGGCGCAGGGGAAAGTCGGCGCAGACGGCTTGTTTGTCGCCAGCGAAGTGTTGGCTAAACACGATGAAAACTACATGCCACCGGAAGCTGCGGCCGCCTTAGAAAGCGCCAAAAAGCAAAGCCAAACCTTGGTCATGCCCAAGTAATGTTGCATGGCATTCGAATAAGTACCCACCCTACTAAAAGGACCTAGACGTGATTCCTGAAATTGGCCATTTTTCTTTAATTTTAGCCTTGTTGGTGGCGCTGACCTTGGGCAGTTTTCCCATTATCGGTGCGGCGCGGGGCAACGTGGTGTGGATGGGTTTGGCCAAACCCTTGTCAGGCTTGCAGTTTTTTCTGATTGCTTTTTCTTTTCTGTGTTTGGCCTACGCCTTTGCCGCCAAAGATTACTCGGTGGTGTACGTCGCCAATAACTCCAACTCGCAACTGCCCTTGCAATTTCGTATCGCCGCGGTGTGGGGCGGCCACGAAGGCTCATTGTTGCTGTGGGCGCTTATTTTAAGCGTCTGGACCTTGGCCGTCAGCCTCTTTTCTAAGCATATCCCCGATGCCATGCGCGCACGCATATTGGGCGTGATGGGCTTGATTAGCGTGGGCTTTTTGCTGTTTATGTTGATGGTGTCCAACCCGTTTGATCGCTTGATGCCGGCTGCCTTGGATGGCCGCGACTTGAATCCCTTGCTGCAAGACCCGGGCATGATATTTCATCCGCCTATGCTGTA
>SXVG01000069.1 GCA_005791685.1 Methylotenera sp.
ATGCGCTAAATCAATGCTGCCATAGCCCAAGCTATTGGCAATAACATCGCGCACGGTGGCGGCGCTGACAAAGCCCAAGCGGGTTAATTGATGCCCTAAGTTTAAGCCCGTTTCGCTTTGTTCGATTAAGGCTATGCGCAGCTGGTCATGGCTAATCAGCCCTTTTTTGAGCATTAATTCGCCGAGCAGAGGGCTGTGCTGATGCGCAGTCATCCGGTAGGCCCGCAAAAAAGAGTGTTGACTACTGTCATAGGAGTTCGTCGCGACGGCTGATTGAAAAATCAGTGTACACCCTTACTAACTCATTGAATATACTTTATTTATACCCTTTCTTATTTGTGTTTAAGTGGGGCGGGTCGTGCCGATTTAATCGGCTAGGCTTAGCCGTCCAGGGCTAAGCCTATGCGTAGACTAGCAGAGAGTGGCTAGTAGCTAGAGCGTATGAAGATGTCGCCGTCTGGTTTGAGATCAAAGGCGATGCAGATGCGTTCTTCGTTGGAGTTGAAGGGGATGGTGCGGTGGAATAAAGACGATGGGAACAGCACGATGTCGCCGACTTTAGGGCTGGCGATGCCGACCGGAAAGTTTGTGTGCTTTTGCGGGTAATGGTCGCCATGCAAGCCGTATTCAAAGCAGCCTTCGAGCGGGTCTTTTCTGTCTGTGGGCAAGACTAAATACACCGCGCCGCTGATCCAACCCACTTCATGGATGTGCCTGTCCACGTAGCCGCCACGGCGCAATCTCACGTACCAAGAGCTGGTGAATTCCAATTCTTTAGGGAAGGATTTAATCAATTCACAATCGGCCCCGGCAAATTGGGCTCGGTAGTTTATAAATTCCTGCCTGACAATCTCGCCCAATTTTCTGAATGAGGCTTCTGGCCGTTTGAATAAATTGCCGGCCGATTGTTTGCCGTTAATGATCATGCCCTGCGCGCGCACTTCTATGGCGGTGTTGTCGATGTCGTTGAGCAGGTCTTGAAGAAACTGACTGTTGGGCTGAGCCAATTCAGCTATGCTTTTTTGGTAAACAAAATCAAAGCCATTTTTGCAAAAGTTATACGGGTCAGCCACGCCGAAATTGGTGGCGTAGTGACTGGATAAGGTGGCCAATAGCGGTGCATTGTGTTTGCTCTGGGTGCTAACGATGGCGTCTAATTTTGTTTTAAATTCGTCAAAATGCTCGGCCTTGTAAGTGCAATACAGCGCGCGCTCTTGCCAGTCGTCCAATTGCGATGTTTCAAAATGGCCCACGGCCTCATCGAAACGCCCGGCCAGGTATAAAAATTCACCCATGTTGTAGTTGGCGCCCGGGTGGCCGGGGTTGAGTTGCAAGGCGTCCAGATAGCTTTTAATGGCGTCTTCCATATTGCCTTGATCACGCAAGCATTCACCCAAATAATTATGCGCATCGGTGTAATTGGGAAACAAGCTGATGGCGCGTTTGAAATGGCTAATGGCTTCGTCCAACTTACCTTCGTCGCGCAAGGCGGTGCCCAAATTAAAATGCCCTCTGGCATCGTCATTGATGCTGAGTGCGGTGCGGTAATTAACAATGGCTTCGTCTAATTTGCCTTGTTTTTGTAATAGCGTGCCTAAATTGGCGTAGGCTTCAAAAAACTGCGCTTGCAAGGCTATGGTCTGACGGTATTCTTTTTCTGCTTCTTCTAGCAGTCCTAAATTGCCTAGCGCAATGGCTAAGTTAAAGTGCAATTCAGGGTGGCCTGGCTGTATGGATAAGGCCTTTTTATAGCTATTTACGGCATCGCTGTATTTGGCTAAACCATCTTGGGCTATGCCTAGCACGTGGTGCAAAATGAAAGCGTGGGGGTAACGCAGGGCTAATTTTTTAGCCGCCACTTCGGTTTCGGCGAGTTTGCCAGCATTAAGCAGCATCAGCACCGGATTTATTTCCATTTGGCTGGGTTGCGCGTGCAAGGTGGGGGATTGTTTTGCCATACCGGTTATCGCTAGCTCTGTATATAAGGTGTGTTTATTTTAAAATAAAACTAGCTATCGCGCATTTGTAATCGCGTGGCTAATTGACGTAAAAATTTCATGGCGACTTTTGGTTCATCCAGTAGCAGCGTTTCAATGTTCTCAGGGTAGATGGTAATGACATCGGCTGTGGCTGAACTGACGACGGCATCGGCTATGGTGGGTAAGTTGGACAATAAAGCCATTTCACCAAAATATTCGTCGGCCTCAACCGTGCGTATCAGCGCGCCTTCTCGTATCAGCTGTACTTGTCCGTGCGCTAAGTAATGCAGGTTGCGGCTGGCGTCCCCTAGGCTAAATACGGTTTCGCCCTGTTGGTAAGATTTGCCATAGTGCTGCATCAATTTTTCTAAGTAATTCGATTTGGCCTGGGCGGTTTGGCCGACAGCTTGGTCGGCAAATAAGCCTTTTAAGATCAGCACGTCTTTTTTTCTTAAGGTGGCCACCAGTTCGGTGCCCAGTAAGAAAACGGCAAAATTGAAGTACAGCCAAGTAATCGAGATGAATAGATTCTTCATGCTGCCAAATATGGAGCCGTAAGATTCATTTAAGGATAAAAATAAAGTAAAAGCCGGGCGCATGATCAGCCAAAGGACGGCAGTGAAGAGTGCGCCTAGGAACACATGCCTGATATGCAGGCGTGCCGGAAAGAAAGCCAGATAGAATGCAGCGATGAGTAAGGTGGTGAATGCAAGTGAGCTAATCGTGGTCACCAGCTCGTATTGAAAGAAGTGGTGATTGCTGGCTAAAAAGCCGATGACTTTTTCCAGCATGAGGCCGGCAAAGGTAAAGAGAAAAAACAGCAGCAACATGGCGACGACGGTAAGGACGTCTTTTAGTTTGCGCTGAATAAAAGAAGGCGCTTCAGCTAGGCTGGCGATGGTGTAGAAAGAAGCACGCATGGCGCTGGCCAATGGGGTTACCGCCCACAGCAAGACAAACAGGCCGGCGGCGCCCCAAGC
>SXVG01000012.1 GCA_005791685.1 Methylotenera sp.
ATGGGTTACCCCAATCCAACCCACGGGAGAGCTGGTGTAGCGTCCAGCAGGATTAAGCTGCTAGAGAGTAAGTTTCGTCGTTTGCGACTATACTTTTTTCAGCTGTATTTACGAGGTAATCTGAGCCTCGGTATGCCCTGCACTGCTTTGTAACCCACGTCGAAACCGGGTCAGCCCCAAATCAGTTTTGCTACTGACTCATCCAACTGCGATTTAGTTCGGTAGCGCTGGTCATTATACGCTTTAATCCTAAGCTTGGCACACCAAGCAACACCGAGCGCGCTAGCCATGCCCATAAGCTGGCCTGCAGCCCAATAGGGACGAGCATCCCAGCCCAGTGTTTTTTTGTAAACATTTGCCAGCTATCGTGTTAGCATGTGCGTATCATTATTTTAGTTAGCCCCGTAAAAGAAAGTAGACTCAGCATGTTGGAACTACGAAAAAGTGCAGACCGAGGCTACGGCCATCACGCTTGGTTAGAAACCTACCACTCTTTTTCTTTTGCCACTTATTACGATCCCGCGCAAATGGACTTTGGCCCATTACGCGTGATAAACGAAGACATCATAGAAGGTGGCCATGGTTTTACTATGCACGGCCACAACAACATGGAAATTGTCACCTACGTGCTTGCCGGGGCATTGGAACATCAAGACAGCATGGGCCACACGTCGGTATTGCAGTATGGGGATGTGCAACGCATGAGCGCTGGCCACGGACTAAAGCACAGCGAACGCAATCACAGCGCCAGCGAGCCCTTGCATCTCTTGCAAATTTGGCTCACGCCCAATGCCATAGACATCGCACCTAGCTACCAAGAAAAACATTTTGACGTCGCCTCTAAGCAGCACCGATTACGTCTAATTGCATCACCAGACGGCCGCAAGGGTTCTTTAAGCTTGGCACAAGACGCTTTGTTGTTCGCCGGCATTTTAGCGCCATCAGACCGCATTCACTACCGCATGGCGGTTGACAGAATCGCTTATTTACACGTGGCCCGCGGCACATTGTGCGTGAATGGGGTGCAGTTGTTGGCTGGCGATGCGTTAAAGATTGGTGATGAGGATGGCTTGCTGATGGATAAGGCTTTAGACGCCGAGATTTTATTGTTTGATATGGCGTTAACGCTTTAAATAGCCTAGCGAAAGCCGCGCTTATTTATTGTGTGCCCGCATGATGCGGCCTTTTTCACGTTCCCAATCGCGCTCTTTTTCGGTATCACGCTTGTCGTGCTGTTTTTTACCCTTAGCCAAACCGATTTGCACCTTGACCCGACCTTTAGAAAAATGCAAATCCAGCGGCACTATGGTGTAGCCGGCACGCTCCACTTTGGCAATAAGTTTGATGATTTCTTCATTATGCAACAACAGCTTACGCGTTCTAATGGCATCCGGTCGTATGTGCGTAGAAGCGGCGCCCAAGGGCGTGACATGGCAGCCTATCAAATAAATTTCACCGCGCTGGATAATGACATAAGCCTCTTTGATATTGACCCGGTTATCGCGTATGGCTTTGACTTCCCAGCCCTCCAAAACAATACCCGCCTCGTACTTATCTTCGATAAAGTAATCAAAAAAAGCTTTTTTATTTTGTGCAATACTCATAAAACGAACTATTTCTTGGCGTATGACTTAAAATGCCATTTTACCTCACTTATGCCCTTGTTCACTTTTAACACGGCTGAAGTCCAGCCTTTATTTTAAAGATCCAGCATGGCGCAAGTACACAAATCCGTTCTGATTAACCATTCAGCCAGCCGCATGTTTGCGCTGGTAGACGACGTAAAGCGCTACCCTGAATTTCTTCCGTGGTGCGGTGGGGTCGATTTAATCCAGCAAGATGCCCACAGCACGGTGGCCACCTTACACATTGATTACCATGGTCTGCAGCAAAAATTCACTACGAAAAACCTGAAGACTTACCCCAGCAGCATGACCCTACAATTAAAAGACGGGCCATTTAAACACCTGGATGGGGCATGGCGCTTTACCCCACTGAATGAAAATGCCTGTAAAATCGAATTTGTGCTGCATTACGAGTTTGCCAACGCTTTTTTAGAAAAAATAATTGCCCCGGTGTTTAGCCACATCGCCAACACCTTTGTTGATGGCTTTGTCAGTCGAGCCGATGCGGTGTATCAACGTTAACTATTAGGAATGCCCATGAACAGCAGCGAAATGATAGTGGAAGTGGCCTACGCCTTGCCTCATGAACAACTGATCGTACCCGTCAAAGTCAGCACTGGCGTCACCGTCGAACAAGCCATAGGCTTATCCGGCCTGTTAAAGAAATACCCGGAAATCGATTTGAACGTAAATAAAATTGGTATTTTCGGCAAGCTGTCCAAATTAGACCAGCCCTTACGCCATTTAGACCGCGTGGAAATTTACCGCGCCTTGATTGCCGACCCAAAAGAAGTACGCAAACAGCGTGTGGCCGACGGCAAGGTCATGAAAAAAGGCGGCGGCGACCTGCTTGAAGAATAAAATGGCTTTGAGCCGCTCTATTCACAATATTGCTGAATGTCGGCTTGCGCATCCAGCTTAGCCTGAGCCAGATCGGCGTCCGTTAAAAAATACCGCTCGCCCTTATCGTTCACCCTAGCAATCCGACCAGCCAAGGCGTAGGTCGCCTTATTCGCCAGTGCTGTTTTGCAATTTTTCTGTTTTACACCCGCATCCGCTAGCTGCCCAACAGTAGCCGGGCCAGCCAATGGCGTTTCTTTAGGCTGATTAACTGGCGTGCGCTGCTGCTCCGCCGTGATGTTGCCTTTAACCGGCGTCAAAGGCGGCAACGCTGGGAGCGCGGTCGCTGGCCGACCCTGCACGGCCTCCAATTTGACATTAGTCGGTGGCGGCACGTCGCTATACCGCATCACCCCGTTAGGCTCTCGCCATTTATAGACTTCAGCCGAGGCCGCGCTTGGCAGCAGAAAACTTATTAAAATTGCCCATAAAGCCATTTTCTTATCCTTGAAAACACCTAGCGCACAATCCGTCAGTCAGAGCCATAGTATGGCCGCTTAATCATGTCACGCAAGCATTTTTAACAACTTTATGTAGCTAACACTCGCGCGAGTGCCCCGAAATCTGTATAATTTCGTTTTGGCTACAAGGATTTACGCATGCGTTTATTGCAACAAGCTCTCACATTTGATGATGTTTTATTAGTGCCAGCCTACTCTAACGTGCTGCCACGCGAGGTTTCACTCGCCACACAACTCACCCGCAACATACAACTCAATATACCGCTGCTGTCAGCCGCCATGGACACCGTGACCGAAGCGCCACTGGCCATTGCCTTGGCGCAAGAAGGCGGTTTAGGCTTCATCCACAAAAATATGTCTGCCATGAAGCAGGCGGCGCACGTGGCCAGAGTGAAGCGTTTTGAATCCGGCGTGGTGAAT
Source organism: Methylotenera sp. (assembly GCA_005791685.1). Lineage (GTDB taxonomy): Bacteria > Pseudomonadota > Gammaproteobacteria > Burkholderiales > Methylophilaceae > Methylotenera. Next base: position 3,407 of record SXVG01000012.1, read on the forward strand.
GATCCCATCACCATACAAAGCCATCTAAACGTGCGCGACGTGTTGGAATTGACCCGCATGCACAAAATATCCGGCATACCGGTGGTCGATAACGGCAAAATTGTCGGCATCGTCACCAACCGCGATTTACGCTTTGAAACCAATTTAGATCAACCCATCAAAAACATCATGACCCCGCGCGAGAGGCTGGTCACCGTCCGCGAAGGCGCGGCTAAAGAGGACGTCATACGCCTGCTGCATCAACACCGCTTAGAGCGCGTATTGGTGATAGACGCCGACGATACCCTCAAAGGCTTGATCACCGTTAAAGACATCCAAAAATCCAGCGACCACCCTTACGCCTGTAAAGATGCGCAAGGCCGATTACGCGTAGGTGCGGCCGTAGGTGTGGGTGAAGGCACGGAAGAGCGCGTCGCCGCGCTATCTGAAGCCGGCGTCGACGTCATCGTGGTGGACACCGCGCACGGCCATTCACAAGGCGTATTAGACCGCGTGACTTGGGTTAAGAAACACTACCCGCACATTGAAGTGATCGGTGGCAACATCGCCACCGCCAGCGCGGCATTGGCCTTGGTGGATGCCGGTGCTGACGGGGTAAAAGTAGGTATAGGCCCAGGCTCTATCTGCACCACCCGTATTGTTGCAGGCGTGGGCGTGCCGCAAGTCAGCGCGATTGCCAACGTAGCCAACGCCCTAGCCAAAAGCGGCGTGCCTTTCATTGCCGACGGTGGCATACGCTTTTCTGGTGACATTTCCAAAGCCATTGCCGCCGGCGCCTACAGCGTCATGCTAGGTGGCATGTTTGCCGGTACCGAAGAAGCCCCTGGCGACATCGAATTATTCCAAGGCCGTTCATACAAATCCTACCGCGGCATGGGTTCCATCGGCGCCATGGAGAAAGGTTCCAGCGACCGCTATTTCCAAGACGCCAACAGTGGTGCTGATAAATTAGTGCCCGAAGGCATAGAAGGCCGTGTGCCCTATAAAGGCAGCGTCATCGCCGTTATCCACCAACTGATGGGCGGCTTACGCGCCTCCATGGGCTACGTAGGCGCAAGCAATGTCAGCGAAATGCGAGAAAAAGCCGAGTTTGTGCAAATCACCTCAGCCGGCATGCGCGAATCGCACGTGCACGATGTGCAAATCACCAAAGAGGCGCCTAATTATCGTATAGATTAGTTTAACTATTAGTCGTTAGTGGGTAGTCGTTAGTCGTTAGTTAAAAAAGAAGTTAACACTTATGGCCGGTTACCGAGATTTATTGGTTTGGCAATCTGCTATGCAAATAGCTGAAGATGTTTATCGACTCACCGAGCATTTTCCTAAACAAGAAATGTTCGGTTTAACCAGTCAAACTAGACGATCTGCGATTTCCATCTCATCGAATATTGCTGAAGGCCATGGGCGCAATTCAGCAAAAGAATTCCACCATTTTTTAGGTATTGCACTTGGCTCATTGGCTGAATTAGAAACCCAGTTATTACTTTCAGGAAGATTTAACTATATCGAACAAGCACAGTTAATCCATGCATTAAAAGCTACCGATGAAACAGCAAAGATGCTTAAAGGTTTACAAAAATCACTCAAGTCAACCAATAACTAACGACTAACGACTACCCACTAACGACTAGCCCCTATGACCACTCACTCAAAAATACTCATCCTCGATTTTGGCTCCCAAGTCACCCAACTGATTGCTCGCCGCGTGCGCGAAGCGCATGTGTATTGTGAAATTCACCCTTGTGACGTCAGCGATGAATTTGTGCGCAATTTTGGCGCCGATGGCATTATCTTGTCCGGTAGCCATGCCAGCGTTTACGAAGAGGAAACCGATTCTGCACCACAAGCTACCTTTGAACTGGGCGTGCCGGTGCTAGGCATATGCTATGGCATGCAAACCATGGCACAACAACTCGGTGGCAAGGTAGAAGCCGGCCATAAGCGTGAATTTGGCTATGCGGAAATTCGTGCGCACGGCCATTCGGCTTTATTCAAAGGCCTGCAAGACCGCAGCAACGCGGCTGGCCACGGCTTACTCGACGTGTGGATGAGCCACGTCGACAAGGTCACCGAATTACCGCCAAATTTTAAGATTATTGCCAGCAACGACAGCACGCCTATCGCCGCTTTTGCCGATGAAGACCGTCGATTTTATGGCGTGCAATTTCACCCAGAAGTCACTCACACCAAATTAGGCCAAGCCATGTTAGAGCGCTTCGTGCTGGACATCTGCCAGGCCAAGCCGGATTGGATCATGGGCGACTACATCAGCGAAGCGGTGGCCAAAATCAAAGCCCAAGTGGGTGATGAGGAAGTGATTTTGGGTTTGTCCGGTGGCGTCGATTCCAGCGTGGCTGCCGCATTAATCCACCGCGCCATAGGCGATCAGCTCACCTGTGTGTTTGTCGATCATGGTTTATTGCGCCTCAATGAGGGCGACATGGTCATGGACATGTTTGCCGGACGCTTACACGTTAAAGTCATACGGGTGGATGCCAGCGCCCAATTTATGGGCCATTTAGCCGGCGTCAGCGACCCTGAGGCCAAACGCAAGATCATAGGCCGCGAGTTTGTTGAAGTCTTTCAAGCGGAAGCAAAAAAATTGGCCAATGCCAAATGGTTGGCGCAAGGCACCATCTACCCAGACGTCATCGAATCGGGTGGCGCCAAATCTAAAAAAGCCGTCACCATTAAAAGCCACCACAATGTAGGCGGGTTACCCGCCAGCTTAGGCTTGAAACTGCTTGAGCCTTTGCGTGATTTGTTCAAAGACGAGGTGCGCGAATTAGGTGTGGCCCTAGGTTTGCCACACGACATGGTGTACCGCCACCCTTTCCCAGGGCCAGGCTTGGGCGTGCGCATCTTAGGTGAAGTGAAACAAAACTACGCCGATTTGTTACGCCGTGCCGACGCCATTTTTATTGAAGAATTGCGCAACACGGTCGATGCAACAAGCGGCAAAACTTGGTACGCCTTAACCAGCCAAGCCTTCGCGGTATTTTTACCGGTCAAATCGGTAGGCGTCATGGGTGACGGTCGCACCTACGACTACGTGGTTGCCTTACGCGCGGTCGTCACCAGCGACTTCATGACCGCACATTGGGCAGAACTGCCTTATGACTTATTGGGCAGAACATCCAATCGCATCATTAACGAAGTGCGTGGCATTAACCGCGTGGTCTATGACATCTCTGGCAAACCACCCGCCACCATAGAGTGGGAATAGTATGAGCCGCGCATTCGTAAACGAAGAACGCTTTGAACAAGCCGGTGGCGAAGAGCTGCTGGACCGCCCTATCAGCCCTTTTGCCAATTACGTCACGCCAACTGGCACACTGGCACTACAAGACATGGAAGCCTCATTGGTGGCCGAACTTGCCACACTCAAGCAATCGGCGGATGACGCCTTTAGCAAAGATAAAGTAGCAGAAATTGAACGCGATTTACGCTACGCAAGAGCCCGATTGGACACAGCCATACTGGTAGACCCGGCCACGCAGAATCACCAAACCGTGCTGTTTGGTGCCAGTGTAAGCGTGCAAGACGACGAAGGCCAATCCCATTGCTTTCACATTGTCGGCGAAGACGAAGCCGACGCCAGCATCCACAAAGTCAGCTACGTGTCGCCCTTGGCCAAAGCCTTAATTGGCCACAAAGTCGGCGACAGCGTCACCTGGCCGCGCCCTGCTGGCAACATTACTTTAGAAATTCTGGACATCCAATACCCATCATGAACGTTAACCAAGCCATAGTAGAACGCCGCTCGGTCAAGGCCTTTGATCCACAGCACAAAATATCCGAGCAAGAAATAACCAAGCTCATGTCACTGGCCATGCTCTCGCCCACCGCTTTCAACATCCAAAACTGGCGTTTTGTTTTAGTCACCGAGCCGGTGCTACGCCAACAAATACGCGCAGTCAGCTGGAATCAAGCGCAAGTGGAAGAAGCCTCCTTGTTGATTGTCTTGACCGCCGACTTGCAAGCATGGGCCAAACAACCGGAACGCTATTGGCAAAATGCGCCTAAAGCCGCATCGGATATATTGGTGCCCATGATAGGCCACTATTATCAAAACAACCCACAAGTGCAGCGCGATGAAGCCATGCGTTCTTGCGGCATGGCCGCCATGACCCTCATGCTGGCCGCCAAAGAAATGGGCTACGACACCTGCCCCATGGATGGCTTTGATTTTGACGCCGTAGCTAAATTGCTCAACTTACCGGCTGACCACACCCCGACCATGTTTGTCGTGGTGGGCAAAGCCTTAAAAGAAGCATCGCCACGCGGCGGTCAATTGGCCATGGACGAAGTGGTCGTTTATAACCAATTTTAACAACCTAGGAATTAGGGGCTAGGAATTAGGGATTAACCCCCAGTCCCTACCCCCTAAAAAGAGAAAGCAATAATGTTAATCAGCAACAATATCACCGTGCAATTTGGCGCCAAGCCATTGTTTGAAAACGTATCGGTCAAATTCGGCGACAACAACCGCTACGGTTTAATCGGTGCCAACGGCTGCGGCAAGTCTACCTACATGAAAGTGTTGGCTGGCGTCCTGACGCCCAGCGCCGGCAATGTGTCTATAGACAGCCATGAGCGCATGGCCTTTTTACGCCAAGACCAATTTGCTTACGAAGACCAGCGCGTACTGGACGTGGTGATGATGGGCCACGAACAAATGTGGAAGGCCAACCAAGAAAAAAATGCCATCTACGCCAATTTAGAAGCGACAGAAGAAGATTACATGCGTGCTGCTGAATTAGA
>SXVG01000070.1 GCA_005791685.1 Methylotenera sp.
ACTCTTCTAGCACCATGACGCCGGCGCCCTCGCCTATGACAAAACCGTCTCGGTCTTTATCCCAAGGCCTGCTGGCCGTGGCTGGATCATCATTACGGGTGGATAAAGCTCTGGATGCGGCAAAACCACCCACGGTTAATTGCGTGATGGCGGATTCCGCGCCGCCGGCTATCATGACATCGGCGTCGCCGTACTCTATCATGCGCGAGGCGTCGCCTATGGAGTGTGTGCCTGTGGTACAGGCCGTAACGATGGCGACATTGGGGCCTTTTAAGCCAAAAATAATGCTTAAATTACCGGAAATCATGTTGATGATGGTGCCGGGAATGAAGAATGGGGATATTTTGCGTGGCCCAGATTCTTTGTACAGCACATCGGTGTCTTCAATAAGCTGAATACCGCCTATGCCCGAGCCTATGGACACGCCTATGCGTTCGGCATTTTCTTCAGTCACTTCTAAGCCTGAGTCTTTAAACGCCTCTATGCCAGCCGCTAAACCATACTGGATAAAGGTATCCATGCGTCTAGCGTCTTTGGCGGAAATAAAATCTTCCGCATTAAAGTCTTTGACTTCCCCGGCGATGGTGGAAGCAAAGGCGCTGGTATCAAACTTGCTGATTTGCGAAATGCCGGACTTGCCGGCGACAAGATTAGTCCAAGCCGTGTTGACACCAATCCCTACCGGCGAAACGACTCCAAGACCAGTGACGACGACGCGACGTTTATGAGCAGGCTTAGACATAAAAAAAGTCTCTTAGAAATAATTAACCCAGAAATCTTAGACAAAAATTGTTAAATGATTTCTGGGTTTTAAAGCAATGGCAAATCTAAAAAAGCTTGAATACTTGTTAAGCATTCAAACACTTGCCTTGCATACGAATTTATTTGAGGTTGGTATTGATGTAATCAATCGCCAATTGTACCGTTGTGATTTTTTCTGCTTCTTCATCTGGGATTTCGCAGTCAAATTCTTCTTCTAGCGCCATTACCAATTCAACAGTATCAAGCGAATCGGCACCTAAATCATCTACAAATGAGGATGAATTTTTAACATCAGCTTCATTTGCACCAAGCTGTTCAGTCACAATCTTTTTAACGCGTTGTTCGATGTCAGACATCTAATTACCCCTTTTAATAAAAAATAGCCGCATCTACATAATAAATCAGCTAAGTTGATATTCTACCAAAACTCGGCAAAAATAGATAAAAACTTTTAAACCATCAGCATGCCGCCATTCACGTGTATCGTTTCGCCGGTAATGTAAGCCGCGGACGGGGATGCTAAAAAAGCCACGGTAGCGGCAATCTCTTTTACCTGGCCTAAGCGACCCACCGGAATTCGAGCCAGCATCTTATTGGCAATCTCTTCCGGCAGATCTGCCGTCATGTCCGTATCAATAAAACCCGGCGCAACACAATTCACCGTAATGCCGCGACTGCCCACTTCGGCGGCCAGTGATTTTGTAAAGCCGGTCATGCCCGCTTTCGCTGCCGCATAATTGGTTTGCCCAGCGTTGCCCATGTGACCCACAACAGAAGAAATGCTGATGATGCGTCCCACTCTGGCTTTCATCATGGGCCTAAGCACCGCTTGGCTCATGCGAAATACCGAGTTTAAATTGGTGTTAATCACCGCATCCCAATCTTCATCCTTCATGCGCATGAGTAAGGTGTCACGGGTGATGCCGGCATTATTTACCAATATGCCAATGTCACCGTAATTTTCTGCGATTCGTTTCAAGGTGGCGGCTATTTGTTCGGCATCATTGACATCCAAGGCCATGCCCTCGCCCTTGATGTTGGCCGCCGCAAAATAGTCATTAATCGCGGCAGCGCCCGCCTCTGAAGTGGCCGTACCAATAACAACGGCACCTTGCTCACCGAGTGCCAAAGCTATGCCAGCGCCTATGCCGCGACTGGCACCTGTAATTAAAGCAATTTGTCCAGTTAGCATGATATATCCTTGTTTTATTTTGACTATAACATTTAAATTAAGCCGCTGCTATGAGCGTGCTGAATTCTTGCATGGCGTCATTGCTGGTCAAGGCCGTGCAAGAAAAGTCCGCTGCGATGCGTTTGGTGAGGCCAGCCAGCACCTTGCCAGGGCCACATTCGGCACCATGCAGTATGCCTTGCGCATGCATGGCTTGCACCGTTTCAACCCAGCGTACCGGGCTATGCAATTGCCGCACCAGCGCGTCTTTTATTTTGTCGCCATCTTGGTAAGCCAGCACGTCGGCGTTATGCAACACGGGGATTTGCGGTGCTTGGATGCTAACATGGCTTAGGTAGTCCGCTAATTTTATGGCGGCTGGCTGCATGAGCGCACAATGCGACGGCACGCTCACGGGCAAAGCCACTGCGCGTTTTGCGCCTTTTTCTTTAGCCAAGGCCATGCCACGTTCAACCGCTTCTTTATTTCCGGCAATGACCACTTGACCTATGGAATTGTAATTGACCGGCTGTAACACTTGGCCTTGCGCGGCTTCGGCACACACGGCCAACACGGTCGCGTCATCCAGACCCAATAGCGCGGCCATGGCACCCACCCCTGCCGGCACGGCATTTTGCATAACCTCTGCCCGATAGCGCACCAAGGGTAAGCTGTCGGCAAAACTCAATGCGCCTGCTGCCACCAAGGCCGTGTATTCACCTAAACTATGGCCGGCCAATAGGCTGGGCTTAGCTGGACTATGGGCCTGCCATGCTCGCCATGTGGCCATGCCCGCCACCAGCATTATCGGCTGGGTATGCGTCGTTTCGTTAATGCGTTCATTTTCTTCCGTCGCCATGGCCCAAAAATCAAGGCCTAATATATCGGACGCTTCGACAAAGGTATCGCGTACGATTTTTGTATCGGCAAAGCCTGCCATCATGCCAACGGATTGCGAGCCTTGACCGGGGAAGAAAAATGTAAATTTATTCATTGTTTATTGCCGTCTAATTATCCAACGTAGGACTTAATGATTAGTATTTAATTAAGGCTGAACCCCAGGTGAACCCACCGCCAAAGGCTTCCATCAACACGATGTCGCCGCGCTTGATGCGGCCATCACGTACTGCAACGTCTAAGGCCAAAGGAATGGATGCGGCCGAGGTGTTGCCGTGCTTATCCACCGTCACCACTACTTTATCCATGCTCATTTCCAGTTTTTTCGCGGTTGCTTGCAGAATGCGTATATTGGCTTGATGTGGCACCAGCCAGTCGATGTCAGATTTGCATAAATTATTGGCCGACAAGGTTTCGTCGACGATAGCATCCAAGGTGTTGACCGCGACCTTAAAAACCGCATTGCCTTCCATTACCACCGTATCGCCACCGTGCGTTTTTCGAGGCACGTGCAACATTTTTTCATAGTTACCATCGGCATGCAAATGCGTGGAAATGATGCCCTGCTCTTCGCTGGCCTGCAACACCACTGCACCGGCGCCATCGCCCCACAGTATGCAATTGCCCCTGTCTGTCCAATCCACTATGCGTGAAAAAGTTTCCGCGCCAACCACCAAAGCACACTTGGCGGCACCGGCTTTAATAAAGTTATCGGCAGTGGCCAGCGCGTAAACGAAACCACTGCAAACGGCTTGCACGTCAAATGCAGCACAACCGGCCAAGCCTAATTTATTTTGCAGCGTGACTGCTGTGCTTGGAAAAATTTTATCCGGCGTGGTGGTGGCCACGATAATTAAATCGATGTCATTAGCAGCTATGTTGGCCGAGGCTATAGCCTGGCGCGCCGCATGCAAGGCTAGATCGCTGGTAAACTCATCATCAGCCACGATATGACGCTCGCGTATGCCGGTGCGAGAAAAAATCCACTCATCGGTGGTGTCTACCATGCTTTCCAATTCAGCATTGGTCAGTATTTTTTTCGGGAGATAGCTGCCTGTTCCGGCAATGCGAGAGTAAATCATTCCTGGTCCGTGGTATTCGCATCCGCATGATTAGCCAGCGCTTGCTTTAATAATACGTGTTCAATTTCCAATTGCTCAGCGATGCGATCAAGCACGCCACTGCGCGACTCTTCCAGCGCGGTGTGTATGGCATTCAAAAAGGCCTTACTGTCTGCCCCACCATGACTTTTTACCACGATGCCGCGTAAGCCTAACAGGCTGGCGCCGTTATAATTGCGCGGATCCAAACGTTTCTTGAAGGCTTTCAATACCGGCGTGGCAGCCAATCCTGTGAGCTTGGTCAGCCAGTTACGCTTAAACTCTTGATTGAGGAAGCGGCCTATCATTTGTATTAGGCCCTCGGCGGCTTTCAGCGTAACATTGCCGACAAACCCATCGCACACAACGATATCGGTGGTTCCCTTAAAAATATCGTTGCCTTCAATATTGCCGTAAAAATTTAAGTGGCTGGCTTTTAGCAATTCACCGGTTTTTTTAACCACTTCATTGCCTTTGATGTCTTCCGTGCCAATGTTGAGCAAGCCTATGCTGGGCTGTTCACGGTTTTCAACGCAACTGACCAACATGCTGCCCATGACGGCAAACTGCAGCAATTGTTCCGCGGTGCAATCGGCATTGGCGCCTAAATCGAGTATGTAAATTTTGCCCTTTTGGCAAGGGAACACGCCGGCGATGGCGGGCCGGTCTATGCCGGGTAAGGTTTTTAATACGAAGCGTGCTGTGGCCATCAATGCGCCGGTATTACCTGCACTTACACAAGCTGAAGCTTCACCGTTTTTGACCAGATCAATGGCCACGCGCATGGACGAATCTTTTTTGTTTTTAAGCGCACTTTGCGGTTGCTCGTCCATGGCCACCACTTCGCTGGCATGCTGTATGCGAAGGCGTGGGTGACCGGTTAATTGCAATGCCTGGAACTCGGCTTCTATGGCGCCACTTAAACCAACTAGAATAAGATGCAACTCTGGGTTGAGCTCTAGTGCTTTAAGCGCTGCAGGAATGATGACCTTAGGCCCATGATCACCCCCCATTGCATCAATTGCTACAGTAATTTGCATAATGTACTCAGTTTATACTTAAGCTTAAGGCTATTTGCTATCATTTAAGCGGTCAAGTGAAATGAATAGGCGCCGTAAAAACCAACGCCGCACCAAAGTTGGAGCGGCGTGTGGGTTTAATTTAGAGACAAGTAAATCTTCAAAGTGAAATCCATTAAAACGTAGGCGCACATTAATGGATTTAAACGGCTGAAAAAATTATTCGCCTTTGGTCGATAATACTTTGCGACCACGGTAGTAGCCATTGGGGCTGACGTGGTGACGTAGGTGTGCTTCACCTGTGGTAGGCTCAACCGCCAAAGCAGGGTTAACCAAAAAGTCATGTGATCTATGCATACCGCGCTTAGACGGTGTTTTCTTGTTTTGCTGAACTGCCATAATATACTCCAATAAAATGATTAAAACATCATCTCAATTACATACAAATTGATGCCTAAAATACTGCTTTGCATCGCTAATTTAAGACTGCGTTAAACTACTAGGGCGCCACTATAATATAAAAGCCAACTTTTGTCAGCCAAAATTGCACGTTTAAGACTGAATTAAGTGCTTTAATACGGCGAATGGATTGGGCTTTTCACTGCTTTGGTGGTTGGCACTGCCACAATGCTGCTGGTGCACCGGTGCGATAGGCATGGCCATGATCAATTCATCTTCGATTAGCCCAATCACATCCATGTGCGGACTGTACGCTTGCCAATCAAAATCATCGGCCTCATCCATGTCCGTGGATAAGGCGTGGCCTTCATCCAACTCGCCTAGCAAATAATCAAAATTTAAAGCTAAATTCAGCGGCATAGCATTCAGGCAGCGCTGACAAAGGCAATTTAAATTCACTTCCAATGCCAAGCTTAATGAGGCCTGCCCCATCCCATCCAACTTACCCTGCAAGTTGAATTTAATCGATGCACTAGGGGTGAATTTGCCCGGGGCGATTTTCGGCGGGGCTTGCAGCAATTCATTTAACCGCGGGCAGTCCGCTAGGGATAATTCGCCAAGCAAGCGTTCGTTCCTTTTTGCGAAGGTCAAATTATCAATAAATATAGTCTGCTTAGTCATTTTAATGCTCTAAAATTTAGCTTCAAAGGGATTTGGCTATGCGCTTGCACATGTTACAATTGCTCGGTTTGTATGAAAAATTAAGGCAAGTAACGTGTTCAAAAAAATTCTTGTGGCCAATCGTGGTGAAATTGCAGTGCGTATTGTACGCGCATGCTCAGAAATGGGCATCAAATCCGTTGCAATTTATGCGGATGCCGATCGTCAAGCTTTGCATGTTAAAAAAGCCGATGAGGCTTACAACATCGGCGCCGACCCCGTTGCCGGTTACTTGAATGCACATAATATAGTCAATTTAGCCGTAGCCTCGGGCTGCGATGCCCTGCATCCAGGCTATGGTTTTTTATCTGAAAATCCAGAATTGGCTGAAATCTGCGAACGTCGCGGCGTAAAATTCATAGGCCCTAGCGCTGAAGTGATCAGGCAAATGGGCGATAAGATACAGGCGCGCAATGCCATGACAGGCGCAGGCATTCCTTGCACGCCAGGCAGTGACGGCAACTTAGAAAACCTAGATGAAGCCCTGGCCTTGGCCAAGAAAATTGGCTACCCGGTCATGCTAAAAGCGACCAATGGCGGCGGCGGTCGAGGTATACGTCGCTGCGACAGTGAGAAAGAATTACTCAGCAATTACGATAGGGTTATTTCCGAGGCCAGCAAAGCCTTTGGTAAGCCGGAAGTGTTTTTGGAAAAATGCGTGGTCACCCCACGCCACATAGAAGTGCAGATATTGGCCGACGCAGAAGGCCACGTGATTCACTTGTTTGAACGCGACTGCTCCATACAACGGCGCAATCAAAAGTTAATCGAAATCGCCCCATCACCGCAGTTAAGCCAGGCGCAGCGCGACTACATCGGCGGTTTAGCGGTCAAAGCCGCCAAAGCCGTGGGTTATGAAAATGCCGGCACCGTGGAATTTCTATTGGACTCGGACAACACCTTCTATTTCATGGAAATGAACACCCGCTTGCAAGTGGAGCACACGGTCACGGAAACCATCACGGGTATCGACATTGTGCAAGAACAAATTCGTGTCGCTTATGGCCTGCCATTGCAATACACGCAAAAAGAAGTGCAGTTTAGAGGTTATGCCATGGAGTTTCGCATCAATGCAGAAGATCCAAAAAATGACTTCTTGCCCAGTTTTGGCAAAATTACCCGATATTACGCACCGGGTGGGCCTGGCGTGCGCATGGATGCGGCCATATACAGTGGTTACGTCATCCCGCCCTACTACGACTCCATGTGCGCCAAACTAACCGTATGGGCTTTGGATTGGGATAGCGTCATAGAACGGGGGCGTCGCGCCTTGGATGACATGTTAATTTATGGGGTAAAAACGACCATCCCCTATTATCAAGAAATTTTAAAACACCAAGATTTTAAAGAGGCAAACTTTAATACCAGCTTTGTTGAAGCGCATCCTGAGTTGACTCATTATGCCAATAAAATTCCCCCGGAAATGATAGCAGTCGCTATTTCTGCGGCCATTGCGGCCCACGAAGGCATATAAGCAGTTGAATATAAATTAAACGATAAAGAGTTAAATTATGGCAAAAACACCGCAAGCATCAAAAGTACACGTGACCGAACTGGTTTTACGCGACGGGCATCAATGTCACATTGCCACCCGCATGCGCACGGAAGACATGTTGCCTATCTGCAGCCAGTTAGATGCCATTGGTTTTTGGTCTTTAGAGGCCTGGGGCGGCGCCACGTTTGATGCGTGTGTACGTTATTTGAAAGAAGATCCATGGGAGCGCTTAAAAACATTGCGTAAAGCCCTGCCTAATTCGCGCATACAAATGTTGTTACGTGGGCAAAACTTATTAGGCTATCGCCATTATTCAGATGACGTGGTGCAGGCTTTCGTAAAAAAATCCGCGGACAATGGCGTCGATGTATTCCGTATTTTTGACGCCATGAACGACACGCGCAATATACAAGTATCCATCGCGGCCGTTAAAAAAGCTGGCAAGCATGCCGAAGGCACGATCAGCTACACCACCAGCCCAGTGCACGATGTGGCGCATTTTGTCGGCATTGCTAAAGAACTTGAAGCCATGGGTTCGGACACCATAGCCATTAAAGACATGGCCGGCTTATTGACCCCACAAGCCACCGTGGATTTAGTCCAAGCCATACGGGCAGAAGTCAGCCTACCCATCCACATGCACAGCCATGCGACCAGCGGCTTAGCCAGCATGAATATGCTGCGCGCACTGGAAAATGGCGCCGTCATGCTGGATACTTGCTGCGCCGCTTTCTCAGAAGGCGCCAGCCACCCGAGCACAGAAAGCATGATAGCGGCATTGCAAGGGACGGAATTTGATACCGGCTTAAACATTGCGGCGGTACAAGAAGTCACCGCCTATTTCCGCGAAGTGCGTAAAAAATATTGGCAGTTTGAAAGTGACTTTTCAGGCGTGGATACGCGCGTACTGCTCAATCAAGTGCCAGGCGGCATGATTTCTAATTTAAGCAACCAACTCAAAGAGCAAGGCGCGCTTGATCGCATGGACGAAGTGTTAGCGGAAATCCCCTTGGTGCGTAAAGACCTAGGCTACATCCCCCTAGTCACGCCCACATCGCAAATCGTCGGCACGCAAGCGGTATTGAATGTCATGACCGGCAAACGTTATAAATCCATCACTAACGAGGTGAAGAATTATTTCCTAGGCCAATACGGCAAAGCCCCTAGCGCGGTGGACGAAGCCGTTAAAAAACTAGCCATAGGCGACAGCGTAGCCATTACTTGCCGCCCTGCTGACCTGTTGGCGCCGGAAATGAGCAGACTGAGCAGCGAGGCGGAACGCTTTGCCCAATCCGAAGAAGACGTGTTGACCTATGCGATGTTCCCGGACATAGGCAAGACCTATTTGCAAGAACGCAATGCCGAGTCACTCACCCCCGAGTTGCTGTTAGATAAGGCGACGGTGAATGCCAGCGCCTCACGCTATGCGCCCAATGAATTTAAAGTCACCTTGCACGGTGAAACTTTCCACATTAATTTAACCGGCAGCGGTCACGCTGGACAAGAAAAACGCCCCTTCTATGTGTCCATAGACGGGATAGCCGAAGAAGTGGTGGTTGAAACCTTAAGTGAAATCGAGGTGTCCAGCGGCGGCAATAGCAACGGTAAAAAGAAAGCCGTGGCCAGCAAAGGCGCCAGCGGTCGCCCACGCCCTTCTCACCCCGGCCATGTCACCACGTCTATGCCAGGCACCATCGTTGCGGTAAAAACTAAAGTGGGTGATAAAGTGCATGCCGGTGATGGCGTGCTGGTGATAGAGGCCATGAAAATGGAGAATGAGATTCAAGCCGCCACTTCTGGCATAGTGGTCGCTGTGCACGTCATTAAAGGCGATGCCGTGACCCCCGATGAATCCCTACTTGAAATTCAACCGGAGTAAGCACGCTTTAAAAGCCGACAGTTTTAAAGCTGTCGGCTTTTTTATCCTATCCATTATGGCAGCCACCCTCATACTCGCTTCTTCATCCATCTACAGACGTGAGCTGTTAACACGGCTACAACTGCCTTTTACCTGCATCTCCCCTGAGGTTGATGAAAGCCCGTTGAGCCATGAATTGCCGGCGGAAACGGCTTTAAGACTGGCCCAACTCAAAGCCAAAAAAGTCGCCCTAACGCATCCGCAAGCCTTAATCATAGGCTGCGATCAAGTGGCTACACTAGACCACATGCAATTAGGCAAGCCATTAAATCATCACAATGCCACCCAGCAATTGCAAAAGATGCGCGGTCGGGAAGTGATATTTCACAGTGCGCTGTGTTTATACAATGCTCACAGCCAACACATGCAAGCCACGGTGGTGCCGTATTGCGTGCAATTTAGGGATGTAAGCGATGCGGAAATTGAACGCTATTTACTTAAAGAGCAGCCCTACCATTGCGCCGGCAGTGCCAAATCAGAAGGTTTGGGCATTGCGCTTATCGAGAAGATGGTCGGCGACGACCCCAATGCCTTGATAGGCTTGCCGCTGATTGCGCTGGTCAGCATGCTTAAAAATGAAAACATCGCCGTGTTGTAGGCCATAGGATAGTTTTACCCACATGGCACAAACATACGGCACACTCTACCTCATTCCAGTCACACTGGGCGGTGACGACGTTCATCAAGTATTGCCTGAGCACGTCATCAAGCTGGCGCAAAGCTTGGACACCTTTGTGGTTGAAAGTGAAAAATCCGCCAGGCATTTTTTAAGTAGCATTAAAACCATTAAGCCGGTCAGAGAATTAAGCCTGCATTTGCTCAACGAACACAGCGTCCATAAAGACCTGCCGGCTTTGCTAGCGCCCTTGCTTGCTGGCCATGATGTAGGATTGATGAGCGATGCCGGTTGCCCGGCGGTGGCCGATCCTGGCGCCAAACTGGTCGAATTAGCCCACCAAAAAGGCGTCAAGGTGGTGCCTTTAGTGGGCCCCAGTTCGATTTTATTAAGCTTAATGGCATCCGGTCTAAACGGTCAGCAATTCGCCTTTCTAGGCTATTTGCCGGTCGACAAATTGCAACGCAATCAAAAGTTAAAGGAAATTGAAAAGCGTTCATTAAGCCATAAAGAAACGCAGCTATTTATAGAAACGCCCTACCGCAACCAAGCCATGCTAGAGGCTATATTGCAAACTTGTCTGCCCAGCACGCAATTATGCATTGCCTGCGACGTCAGCTTGCCCAGCGAAATGATACGCAGCCAAAGCATAGCCCTTTGGCAGAAGGCGGCGCTGCCCGACCTGCATAAGCGGCCCTGCCTGTTTTTATTGCTGGCTTGAAGCTAACAGCTTTTTAACCGGCGCATAACTACGCCGGTGTATGGGAGTCACCCCGTGCAAAGTCAGCCTCGCTAGGTGCAAAGCGGTGGGATAGCCTTTGTGCT
>SXVG01000071.1 GCA_005791685.1 Methylotenera sp.
CTGACCATTTTATTGCAAGCCACCAGCACCAAGTGGCTTGCGCAAAAACTCGATCTACTTGAGGATTAAATTCTTACTCGCTGACTAGCGTCTAGCGTTTAAGGCGACGCTGGTCTTCACCACCTCACCATTGTGTTGCAGTTCTATTGCCACCGTTTGACCGGCATAGCGTTTAACCGCCGCGAATAAATCGTCTGGTTTATTTAAGGTTAGATCGCCTATTTTCAATAAGCTGTCGCCTTTAACGATATTGGCTTTAGCGGCCGGCGATTCTTTAATCACCGCAAGAATTTTTAAGCCTGGCTCGGCTTGGGCTTTTTCATTTTCATCGCTGGCCGCTTTCACCAATTTAATGACGTGCACACCCAATAATGGCGTGGGCAATTTAGCCCAATAGCTGGCGTAATAGTTATACACAGTCGGCTCTTCCACCAAGTCTTTTTCGTCTATCTCGCCGCCTGTTTTAGCCGCTTGTTTGATTAAATCGAATTTGGCGCTGCCGGTTTTGGCGGAGCCGTATTTACGGTAAACCAATACTGTGTCGGCTTTGATGCTTTTACCAAATTGCAAGGCCCCTTCCACGGGCGCGTCGGTGCCGGAAAAACCGGTGGAACCCATCATGTCGTAACCGTCTTCCAGCATGCTGATGTTGTCATCCTCTTTGTGATTGCTTAAGAGCATTTTGGTATCCGGTTGCGCACTTAAGGATTTCAGCGAACTGGTATTTTGCGCTTTGTAATTTTTTGCATAAGGGTTGGCTTCGGCCGCCATAAGCTGACTGCAAAGCAACAATGTGCCGGCACTTAATAGCGCAAACAGCATGAATGTTTGCTTGGTGAATAATGCCGGCTTAGCCGCGGCGGTGCTCACTGATTGAGAGTCTGGGGTGCGCATAAAAAAGTCCTTTAATGTTGGTAATGGTATGATTAAGCCTTAAAGCTCAACTACTGACAAACAGATGACAAAAGAATTCATTAAAATTGGTTTAGTTTCCATTAGTGACCGTGCCAGCCAAGGCGTATACCCAGATTTAGGCCTACCGTCCTTGCAAACTTGGCTGGAATCGGCCGTCACCAGCCCGCTTAGTTTCGTGCAACGCCTGATTGCCGATGAGCAAACCGAAATTGAAGCCACCTTAAGCCAATTGGTCGATGAAGAAAACTGCCATTTGGTTTTAACCACAGGCGGCACTGGCCCGGCCTTGCGTGACGTCACCCCGGAAGCCACCTTGGCCGTGGCCGATAAGGTCATGCCCGGCTTTGGTGAGCAAATGCGCCAAATCAGCCTGCACTTTGTGCCCACGGCCATTCTGTCCAGGCAAGTGGCGGTGATACGCAAGCAATGCCTCATTGTTAACTTACCCGGCCAACCAAAAGCCATCGCGCAAACCTTAGCCGGCTTAAAAGACGAGCAAGGCAAGCAAACCGTGCACGGCATCTTCGCCGCCGTGCCCTACTGCCTAGACTTAATCGGCGCGCCCTACATGACCACCAACGAAGCGGTCGTAACGGCGTTTCGCCCCAAATCAGCCAGCAAGGTGTCCTAGTGTCCGAGTTCGATGTCATCCGCCAATACTTCACCCGCGCGCCAAAACACAGCGAGCTGGGCGTGGGCGACGACGCCGCACTGATTAGGCTTGGCGCCAACATGGAGTTGGCCATCTCGGCCGACATGCTGGTGGCCGGCACGCATTTTTTTGCCGATGCCGATCCCTACCAATTAGGCTGGAAAGCCCTAGCGGTTAATTTGTCGGACATGGCGGCCATGGGCGCCCAGCCCAAATGGACCACCTTGGCCATCGCCCTGCCTAACATTGATCACGCTTGGCTAGCCGAATTCTCGCGCGGCCTGTTTGCCTGTGCGGACACATTTGGCGTGGACCTAATCGGTGGTGACACCACGCGCGGGCCACTCACCATCAGCATACAAATCATGGGCGAAGTGCCGACTGGACTAGCCTTAAAACGCAGCGGCGCGCAATTGCACGATGAAATATGGGTGTCTGGCCCATTGGGTTTAGCCGCTTTGGCGCTGGTGCACTTGCAAGGCAATCTTAGCCTCAGCCCCGGCGATTTCAAACGCTGCAGCGCCGCCTTACACAGCCCACAACCGCGTGTGGCATTGGGCTACGGCTTGCGCTCGCTCGCCCATAGCGCCATCGACATCTCAGACGGTTTGTTAGCCGATTTGAGCCACATTTTGCAGGCTTCCCATCTGGGCGCCACCCTGCACTTATCACAATGGCCGCACGCTTGCCATTGGCCAGAAGCCGCCGGGCTAGACTTGCCCAGCCAAGCCAAGCTGCTATTAAGCGGCGGCGACGACTACGAACTGTGCTTTACTGCACCCAAAGCCGCGCACGATGCGCTGCTGCAATTAGGCAAAAAATTAGGCCTGGATTTATGCTGCCTAGGCGAAATTACCCTAGACCCAAGCTTGGTCGTGCACGGCGTAGACAAGGCGATTTTAGACATCAAGGAGCTTGGTTTTGACCACTTCAAATAAACCCAGCGTGAGCATGCTATTGCAGCACCCGGCGCACTTTTTTGCTTTAGGCCTAGGCAGCGGCATGGCCGCCAAAGCGCCGGGCACCTTTGGCAGCTTGGTCGGCTTGCCATTTTTCTGGCTGATCGCCGTCTATGCCTTGAGCACGCAATTAATCATCATCGCCGTCCTATTTCTGCTCGGCATCTATTTCTGCCAAGTCACCGGTGACGCCCTGGGTGTGCCCGATCACGACAGCATCGTTTGGGACGAAATTGTCGCCATGATGTTGGTGTTAACCGTCACGCCCAATGAATGGCAGTGGACGCTAACGGCCTTTTTGCTGTTCCGCTTATTCGACATATGGAAACCCTACCCTATACGCCAATTGGATAAGCGATTTAAAAATGGCTTAGGTGTGATGTTGGATGATTTACTGGCCGCCGGCTACGCCATGCTGGTCTTATCGATATGGATGCACTTTATTTGATCGAAAAGCGTCTCACCACAGAGACACGGAGGCACAGAGAACCCCATTTTAACTAAGCTCGCTCATGTTTCGACAAGCTCAGCAAGAACGGGAATTTTTAAAAATGATTTTTTAGGTTTTCTCTGTGCCTCCGTGTCTCTGTGGTGAAGGTTTTAAAATGGCATTGCCTTATCTAGGATAGTTAAGCATGGAAAAAGCATTAAATAACTTAGCAGAGCAACTCGGCAGCTTACTGCTAGCCCGCGGCCTAACATTAAGCTTGGCTGAATCTTGCACCGGTGGCCTGGGCGCGGAAATTATCACGCGCGTGGCCGGCAGCTCGGCCTGGTTTGAATGCGCGATCGTCAGTTACAGCAACGCCAGCAAAGTAAACCTACTCAAGGTAGCCAGCGATACCTTGGATAAGTTTGGCGCCGTCAGCGAACAAACCGCCGTGGAAATGGCCCGCGGCGTAATGGCCATAAGTGACAGCCAATTAAGCGCCGCCGTCACCGGCATTGCCGGCCCCGGCGGTGGCACGCCGGCCAAACCGGTGGGCACGGTTTGCTTTGCTTGGTTAGGGAAAAATCAAACCCCTCGCAGCACGACTGTGCACTTTAAAGGCAACCGCCAAGAAATTCGCCA
Source organism: Methylotenera sp. (assembly GCA_005791685.1). Classification (GTDB taxonomy): domain Bacteria; phylum Pseudomonadota; class Gammaproteobacteria; order Burkholderiales; family Methylophilaceae; genus Methylotenera. Next base: position 3,599 of record SXVG01000071.1, read on the forward strand.
GCAATCGGCAAAAACCCTAATTGAAGGGCTGATTGCACTTACCTTAAGCCTTGATTTATGAAATAATTACAGGCTGTTAAACGCAATCAAAACCACATAAAACTCAGAGGCAAAACACCATGGATGACAACAAAAGCAAAGCACTTGCCGCC
>SXVG01000072.1 GCA_005791685.1 Methylotenera sp.
GCAAAACATGATCACCTTTACCGTAGGCCTAGGCATTAATGGCACTTTACTCTACCAGGACGACTATAAAACCGCTACCTCAGGCGACTTTTATAATCTGACCCAAGAAGGCACGACGGGCTGGCCCGCGAGCGGGTCAGCGGGCTGCCGTATTGACTACTGCGCTGAACGGGTGGACGACTTATGGCATGCCGCGGTGAACGGCAACGGCAGCTATTTTAGCGCACAAGATCCGCAACAATTGCAAGAAAGCCTGACCGCTGCGCTGGCCGAAATTTATGCACGGGCCAACGCCGGTGGGGCTGCGGCCACCAGCACACTCAATCCGGTGGCCGGCAACAACAATGCTTATGTAGCAAGCTACACCTCGATGAAATGGACCGGCAATTTAGAATCCCGTGGCATAGACACCCGCACCGGGCAAACCAGCAAAACGGCTAACTGGTGCGTGGAAAAGGTGGAGGTGAAGGCTAATGCTTGCCCCGCACCCCAACAAATTTTCAGCACCCGCATTAACGACAGTCTGCGCACTTACTGTGCCCCAGTTGGCACCACCACCTTTACTGCCGCCATGGAAATAAGCGGGGCTTGCAGCGGCACACTGGGCCTTAAATTTCCAGCCAGCGGCGGTGACACACGGCTCATATACAGCAGCGTTGATGGCGAACTCAAAACCTTCACGCACAGCAACTTGAGCGTCACCCAACGGGGCTATTTCAGCGGCACTGGCTTGAGCCAATGGAATGCCTTGGACAGCACGCAGCGCACTGGCCTAGCAGAAAAATTAGTGGCCTATGTGCGCGGCCAAGCGGCTTACGAGGACAGGGGCAGCAATGCCACGGCCGACCGCTTATTTCGTTACCGGGAAAGAACCTTGGGCGACATTGGCGAGTCGGCTGCGGTGTATGTCGGGCCGCCCAACTTCAATTATTTAGAGAGCAGCTACACGGCCTTTAAAACCGAGCAAGCGAACCGAGCTGGCAGCGTCTATGTCGGCGCCAACGACGGCATGTTGCATGCCTTTAATGCCAGCGATGGCACAGAACGTTGGGCTTACATACCCAGCATGCTCATGCCTAAGCTTTGGCACTTGGCCGATAAAAACTACGCCAACGCGCATAAAAACTACGTGAACGGCAGCACCACTATTTCAGACGTATGCCGCGCGCCGTGCACCCAGGCGAGCGACTGGAAGACCATCTTGGTCGGTGGCCTTAATGAAGGCGGACTAGGCTATTACGCACTGGATGTCAGTGACGAGCAACCCCGCTTGCTTTGGGAATTTGACCTAAGCGACGATACCGACCTAGGCTACAGTTATGGCAACCCGGTGATTACCCAACAAGCCAATGGGCGGTGGGTGGTGCTATTAAGCTCGGGCTACAACAACAGCGGCAGAGGCTATCTGTATGTGCTGGACGCCAGTAGCGGCGACCGTATCCATAAAATTTCCACCGGTGTGGGCAATGCCAGCACGCCCAGTGGTTTAGCCAAAATCAGCGCTTTTGTGGCGCGCCCCAGCGAAAAAAACCAAGCCGACTATGCCTACGGGGGTGACTTGCTGGGCAATCTTTGGCGCTTTAAAATTGATGCCGAAGAAAGCGCTAGCAACCCCTTATTGCTGGCCAGATTAACCGGCCCCACGGGCACGGCCCAAGCCATTACCGCCCGCCCAGAATTGGGTAAAATCAGTGGCAAAACGGTGGTATTCATAGGCACGGGCAAATACCTAGAAAGCAGTGACATCAGCAGCAATGGTGGGCAAACCCTGTATGCCATCAAAGACACGGATAGATCCTTAAGCCGCACGGATTTGGCCAGCCGCAGCATCAGCAACGCCAGCTCAGGCAACAGTCGCACTGGCACGCTGCACTCGCATGCGTTTGCCAATGGCCATGGCTGGTACATTGATCTGCCCGATGCCGGTGAACGGCAAGTGGTGCCGGCAAAACTGGCGTCAGGCACACTGGTGGTGCCCACCATGGTGCCATCAACGGATGCCTGCAGTCCGGGTGGTTACGGTTGGCTAAACTACATCAACGCTAAAACCGGCGGCATCGTTAGCACCACCTTGGACAATCTGATTGCGACAAGAACCAGTGCGCCGCCGGTCGGGATTAATATTCTCTACCTAGGCACACCGTTTGTTTCTTACACGGGTGGCGACAACCCCACCCTACAACTTGATCCCAATGCGCCCTTCAATAGTGGCGGTGGATTTTCAGGCAAACGGGCTATTTGGCGTGAACTGATTCCTTAGCTTTTTTATGCCGGATTAAATCAGCCGTAATCCAGCCATTGATGGCGCCAAAGATCAACGCCGCCAAAGCAAACACCGGCAGCAAATATGCCAGGCCGGCGTGTGGAATCAGCCATAAACGCACCACCAGCAATTGGCCAGCGATGTGCGCGAAAGCGGCTAACACACTCAAACTGACCGGCCCAAAGTACTTTTTAGGCAGATGCATGGCCAAGGATAAAACGGCCAAACTCAAACATGCCCCGGCTAAGCTCAAGGCAAAGCTGGGCGATAAAAACTGGCCCAGTAACAAACTGCTGGCGAACACCCGCAATATACTCACCCAGGCCGCCGTGGCAAACCCGTATTGATACAACACGTACAAGGTCACGATATTGGCTAGGCCGGGTTTCACGCCGGGCAAGGGCGATGGCAGCACCGCTTCTAACATATGCAGCGCAATGGCAAAAGCCGCCAGCTTGGCAATGCGGTGATCGTCTGTGCTGGTAGGCAGTTGTTTTAGCTTGACCATTTAAGCGCCCCTAATAATTAAGCGTGTCATAGGGTTTGCTCGCGCCCACCAGCTCTAAACTAATTTGATTGGGCAAACAAATTGCCACTTGGCCGGCTTTGCTTAACCAGCCTTGGTGCACGCAATATTGCCCCGTGCAAGGCGATTTAACAAAACGCGCTTTGCCGTGCGCAATGCCTATCACCGTCTCGCCTAATGGGCCGTGCAGATGAATCTCGCGCTGTTGATTTAAGCTGTACGTGGCATACGTTTTATCCGCCAGCCTGATTTGCACTTTGGCCGCCGCGCTATTGCTCCACAAATTGACAAATAAAAAATAAACCAAGCCCATGGCGAGCAACAGCACCAGCTTATCGCCTAGCAATAATGACTTATGCAAGGATTTAAGGTTGAGCATGGGGGTTTAAAGTGGTGAATTTAACCGGGCTCACTAACCAATGCAGTTTTTTGGCTAGGCCACTCGTAACAAAAATAGCCGCTTTATCGTCTATCAACAAATAGTCTTGCAGGCCAAAGACTTCCGCGTAGCGATGACTCTGTGCCACCCCAGCAATAAATAAGGGTTTGCTCGCCACGTCTGACAACACCCCGGCTTGGGCATGCCCAGGGGCTTGCGGTGGCACCAGCACGGTAACCGATTGCATGTGCGTGGCAGGATAAGCCGTACGCGGGTCAATAATATGGCAATAGCGTTTGCCGTCTTGCATAAAATAACGCTGATAATCGCCCGACGTGCCTATGGCCCAGCCGTCGGCTAAATCCAAAGTGGCGATGGCATTGGGCAAGCGCGGATGCTGTATGCCGACACGCCAAGGCTTATCCCCGTGCTGACCGATGGCGATGATGTTGCCGCCTATATTGATCAAAGCATGTTTTACCCCTTGCTGGCGCAAATAGGCCGCCGCTCTATCCAAGGCATAGCCTTTGGCGTAGCCGCCTAAATCCAATTTAACTGCGGTATTTTTGCTACGTACGTGCTCGCCATCGATAATGAGGTCGGCCATACCGGGCTTTGCATCCCGCCATTTCTGTATGGCTTGCGTGGCGATAGGCAGTGGGCTAAATTCATCGCGCTGAAAGCCCCAAACACCAATTAAATGGCCTATGGCAGGATTAAATAGGCCGTCGGACTTGGCCGACAATTGCTGCGCCTCTTTAAGCATAAGGGCTAGGTCAGGCTGCACACGCAAGCTTAGTCCTTGCGCAATGGCCAAATTCAGCTCAGCCAATTCGCTGGGCTGATTAGCCGATAGCGGTTTCCATGCGTGCAATCTACCGTGCAAATTTTGAAAGTCCTGTTGCACGTGATTGGCCAACATGGCGGCACGCTCATCGCTTAGCCCGTCAATACTGATGTCGACTAGGGTGCCGAACACATAACTTTGACTGTGGTAGGGCGGCGCTTTATCACACGCGCTGAGCAACAAGGCTAATATCAGGGCCAAATAGCGCATGCCGCTATTGCCGCTCTAAGGCATCCATGAAGACGCTGGCGGGTTGGCAATCGGTTTGCTGGGCAATTTCCACCATGCCGGTGGGGCTGGTGACATTGATTTCGGTTAAATAATCGCCTATGACGTCCAGGCCTACAAAAAACAAGCCCTCCTGCTGCAACACCTTGGCCACCGCTTGCGCGATGTCCAAATCGCGCGCACTTAAGGCTTGTGCCACGCCGGTGCCACCGGCCGCTAAATTGCCACGCGTTTCACCGGCTTTGGGGATGCGCGCCAAGGCGTAGGGCAAAGGCTCGCCGTCTATGACGATGATGCGTTTGTCGCCCAAGGCAATTTCGGGCAAATAGCGTTGCGCCATGATGGTGCGGCGACCAAAATCGGTGATGGTTTCCAATATCACGCCCAAGTTGGGATCGTTTAGCGTCAACCTAAACACACTGCTGCCGCCCATGCCGTCTAAGGGCTTGACCACGATGTCTTGTTGCTCGCGCAAAAAGTCACGCAGTAAATCCTGATCCGCCGTCACCAAACTGGCCGGGGCCAAGTCGATGAAGCGGCTTATCGACAATTTTTCGTTCCAATTACGCATGGCACTCGGGTTGTTGTAGACCTTAGCACCTTGATTAACAGCAATTTCCAACAAATAGGTGCTGTATAAATACTCGTTATCAAACGGCGGGTCTTTACGCATGAGGATGGCATCAAAATCAGCCGGCAGGTATTCCTGCGCCTCGCCTAACAAATAAGCTTGTTCGCTAACGGTGCAGGGTTTAGCCTTTATTTTAGCTGTGCCCGCACGCAAAAATAAATCGTGTTGCAGGCTAACAAACAAGCTGTGACCGCGACCGGCGGCCTCACGCATAATGGCCAAGCTGCTGTCTTTAGCGGTTTTTAATTGATCCATGGGATCTAAAATAAAAACGAGTTTCATGATGCACCTAGGCTTATTGATTAAGGGGGTCTTGCTCTTGCAATTCAATGGCGGCTGCTAACAAGGCCAAACGCGCCACCACCCCATAGGCATAAAAGCGATTGGGCGTGGCATCCGGGCTATCGGCACAATCTGGCATAGTACAAGGTTTTTCAAACGCCAAGGGCACAAATTGTGAACCAGGCGCGTTGAGGTTTTCATCCACGCCACGGCCGGTATGCACCCGATAAAACCCGCCTATGACAAAATGGTCCATCATGTAGATGACCGGTTCGGCTACGGCATTGTCTATGCTTTCAAAGGTGTAGACGCCCTCTTGTATGATCACTTCTGAGACTTGCAAACCCTCTTTGACTACGGCCATCTTATTGCGGGTTTTACGGTTTAAATCACGCACCTCATCCGGTGACTTGACTGTCATAATGCCCATACCATAGGTGCCGGCATCGGCTTTTACAATCACAAAAGGCGTTTGCGTGACGCCGTACTGGGCATACTTAATTTTAATTTTTTCCAGCAATTGCGCCACTTTAAACGCCAAGCAATCCTCACCGGTACGTGCATTAAAATCAATTTCACCACAAGTTTCAAAATACGGATTAAGCAACCATTCATCAATCCCAAGTAAGGCAGCAAACTCTTTGGCCACGCGGTTGTAGGCGGCAAAATGCTGCGACTTACGGCGGGTACTCCAACCGGCATGCAAAGGTGGAATTAAATTTTGCTCCAGGTTTTTTAGGATATCCGGAATGCCACCGGACAAATCATTGTTGAGTAGAATCGCACAACTATCAAAATCACCCAAGACCGGGTTGATTAACTTGATGCGATTGCCCACCCGCACCACCGGTTCCAATAACAGCACCTGACCATCGGGCAAGTCCAACGTGGTCGGCTCGGTAATGTCGGGTGAAATGGAACCCACGCGCACATCCAAGCCGGCTTGCTTCATGATGTGCACCAGTTCCACCACGTTGCGTAGGTAATAAGTATTGCGCGTGTGGTTTTCTGGAATGATTAATAAACGGTGCGCTTCTGGGCAAACTTTTTCTACCGCCACCATGGCCGCTTGCACGCTCAAAGGCAAAAAGTCGCGATTCAGATTATTGAAACCGGCGGGGAATAAATTGGTGTCCACCGGCGCCAATTTAAACCCCGAGTTGCGTAAATCCACACTGGCATAAAAAGGTGAGCCGTACTCTAGCCATTGGCAGCGAAACCACTGCTCAATTTTTGGCATGGCGTCCAGCATGCTTTTTTCTAAGGATAAGAGTGGACCATTCAGAGCGGTGGTTAAGTGCGGGACCATAATGACCTTTATTAAACTGTTGGCAACAACACGCTAGTCTAGGCTAAACCAATTGCGCTTGCACATCGGCGTGATAACTGCTTCTTACCATGGGGCCACTGGCGGTGTTATTAAAGCCCATGGCCTGTGCTTTTTCTTTTAATTGCTCGAAAATCGCCGGCTCAACGTAACGCAGCACCGGCAAATGGTGCACACTGGGTTGCAAATACTGGCCTAGGGTCAGCATGCTCACCTGATGATCCCGCAAATCTTGCATGACCGCCAGAATTTCTTCGTCGGTCTCACCCAAGCCTAACATCAAGCCCGACTTGGTTGGGATATGCGGGTACATTTGGCCAAAGGTTTTTAATAAAGTCAGTGAATTTTGGTAATCCGAACCTGGCCTAGCTTGTTTATACAAGCGTGGCACGGTCTCTAAATTATGGTTCATGACATCCGGTGGCGCTTGATTTAATATCGCCATGGCCACGTCTAAACGGCCTCTAAAGTCTGGCACTAAAATTTCTATCTTGATATTGGGCGACTGGGCACGCACGGCCCGTATGCAATCCACAAAATGCTGCGCCCCGCCGTCTTTCAAATCGTCTCTATCGACCGAGGTGATGACCACGTATTTCAAGCGCATTTGCGCGATGGTGCGGGCTAAATTCTCCGGCTCATTCGCATCCGGTGGCAAAGGCTTGCCGTGGGCCACGTCGCAAAACGGGCAACGACGGGTACAAATATCACCCAGTATCATAAAAGTGGCCGTGCCGCCGCTAAAGCATTCGCCTATATTGGGGCAACTGGCCTCCTCGCAGACCGTGTGCAATTGATTGTCGCGCAATATTTTTTTAATTTCTTGATAGCGTTGGCTATCCGGCATTTTCATGCGTATCCACTCAGGCTTACGCTGCACCGGTTGCGGGATAATTTTAATCGGGATGCGTGAGGTTTTTGCGGCATCCCGTTCTTTTACCCCAGCGATTTTACTTTTACTTAGGCTAGATTCAGTCATGCGGCATTCCCTGGGCTAATTGCGTGAGTAACTTAGCCGTTAATTGTTCGGCCGCTTGTGGCAGTGTGAGTTCTATGCCTAAATCTTGGGTTTGTGTGACCGGCATACCAACATAACCACACGGGTCTATCGCGGCAAACGGCGTTAAATCCATCGCTACGTTTAAACTCAAACCATGGTAACTGCCATTGTTTTTTATGCGTAATCCCAGCGCCGCTATTTTAGCATCCTGCACGTAGACCCCGGGTGCACTGGCTTTAGCGATCGCCACGACGCCGTGTTCGGCCAACAGTGCGATCACGCTGTTTTCTAATAAGCTGACCAATTTGCGCACGTTCCAACCGTGCCGTTTTAAGTCTAGCAGCACATAGATAATGAGCTGGCCCGGGCCATGGTAAGTGATTTTGCCGCCCCTATCGGTCATGACCACAGGAATGTCCGTAGCCTCAGGCAAACGCAGCCCTTGCCGATTTAAGCCCACGGTGTAAACCGGAAAATGCTCGGTCACCCACAATTCATCCGCGGTAGTCGCCGTGCGCTCGGCATTAAATTGCTGCATGGCCTGCCAAGTCTGGGCATAATCGGTCCGACCTAAATGCCTGAGTAACACAGGCGGATTAGGCAAAATGGCGGGCATGGCGGCGGCGTGTTGCAAGGGGTGAATTAAAGTGAAAATTTAACCAGTGGGTGGGCGCTGACCAAACGGTAAACCCCATCCAATTGCGCTTGCGACAGCACGTGTACGGTGCAAGTCAAGCTGATGTATTTACCGCCAGAACTGGCGCGCATAGCTACATTGCTGGCATTAAAATTGGGCAGCAGAGTCTGAATTAAGGCGATGATGGTCTGGGCAAAATCCGCTTGCATTTCACCCATGACCTTAATCGGAAAATCACAAGGAAAATCGATTAAAGCAGGCTTGCTGTTGTCTTGATCCGCCATGATGTATAGGTACTGACGGCTTATTGCGCCAGCAATAACAGACTGTCCCAAACACGACCAAAAATACCGGCGGCCTCCACGCTGCTGGCGGCCACTAGGTTGCGCTCGGACAGCACCTTACCGTTTAAACTAAATTGCACGCGACCGATTACTTGGCCTTTATGAATCGGTGCCAGCAAACGAGGCTGACTGGTCACTTGCGCTTTAATGCTGGCCTGATCGCCTTTGGCTACCGTTAGGTATAAATCCTCGGCCACGGTTAAATTCACTTGGCGAGCTTTGCCTTTCCAAACCCGAAGCGACTTAATCGCCTGGCCTTGTTTGTAGATCAATTTAGAATCAAAGTACTGGAAGCCGTAATTAAGTAGCTTTTGACTCTCGGCAGCACGCGCGGCATCGTTGGCGGCACCCAACAACACCGAAATGCGGCGTATGCCATCACGCTTAGCTGAAGAAATTAAGCAGTAACCGGCGGATTCGGTGTGGCCAGTTTTCATGCCATCGACACTGGCATCAGACCACAACAAACGGTTGCGATTCGGCTGGCTAATGTTGTTGTACCTGTACTCTTTGACGGAATACAAACGCTGATATTGCTCAGGAAAATCATGGATCAAAGCCGTGGCCAAGATGGCTAAATCGTCAGCCGTAGTGTAATGCTGGGCATCTGGCAAACCGGTGGCGTTCATGTAATGGGTATTTTTCATGCCCAAACGTTGCGCTTCTTGATTCATCATGTCGGCAAATTGCTTTTCCGTGCTGGCGATGCCTTCGGCTAAGGCTATCGACGCATCGTTACCTGACTGTATGATCATGCCATGCAACAGCTCATCGACGGTGACGGGTAAATTCGGCTCAATAAACATTTTAGAGCCTTCGATTTTCCAAGCAATCTCGCTGACTGGCAGCGTTTGCGTCAAGGACAACTGCTTATTTTTTAATGCTTTAAAACTCAAATAAGCCGTCATGATTTTAGTCAAAGAAGCCGGTTCTATGCGTGCACTGTTGTTTTTGGCGGCCAACACGTGGCCACTATTAAAATCTTTTAATAAATAGGCATTCACCGCTAAATCAGGTGGCGGTGCAATTTGTGCGCCCTCGGCCTGCGCCGTAGCGCTAAGAAGGAGTGCGCTTAAACTGAAAATAAAGGCAAGGGTAGAGGTTTTGAATGGGCTAAGGGTCATGGCTATTGAATTTTTTAGTTAATAACGAGTACGGTCATGTCTAATTGCTGGCGAATTTTAGCGGCAAAATTTTCCGCATCTACTCGGTTGGCATAGGGTCCTAGGCGAACACGGTAGAGGCCGTCATTATACACCTTAGCCGCGCCTGCGTTTTCCATGAGGCCTAAATCTTGAATTTTCTTCTGTAACAGCAGGCTGTTGGCCTCACTCTTAAATGCCCCCAATTGCACATAAAACCCGGACGCGACCGGCGCCGCTGGGCTGGCCGCCTTCGCCACCCCAGAGGGTTCGGTGGCCACGGCTTGTATCACCACCCCATCTGACTCCGTGGCAACTGGCAGGCTTTCCTGGCTGAGCGCTGGCACATTTTTTTGCATGGCCGCCAAGCTGGTATCGATCGCTTCCACCTCCACCAAACCACTGCCATGATTGACCAAGCGCAGTTGGTAGGCCGCCACGTAGGATAAATCTATCAGACGATCACGTTTGAACGGCCCCCTATCATTAATCCGCACGATGACAGAGCGACCATTGGCCGGATTGGTCACTTTGGCATAACTGGGTATGGGCAAGGTGGTGTGGGCCGCTGTCATGGCATACATGTCGTAAATTTCACCGGTGGAGGTTTTCTTGCCGTGGTAGCGCTTGCCATACCAGGACGCCACCCCTTGTTTTTTATACGGCGCATAAGCGGTCGCTGGCGTATAGGCTTGTCCTAAGGCCACGTAGGGTTTGTTGGCGCGCGGCAAGGGTTGCTCTGCCTTTACGGCTGCACTGGGCACGCCGTCCAAATTGGCCGGGGCATTGTCGCCCGGTCCATCGTCCAAATAATAAGCCCCAGCGCCGGGTTTACTGCCGGCATTGTCCGCAGCGCCAGCCTTATCGTTTTTAATCGGCGCGGAGCCTGTGATAGGGCTGTTTAAAGAAAAATCGGCGCAAGCCGTTAACAGCATTACACTCAACAACAGCAGGGAAGTTTTTTTTATCATAATCATTAAGAAAGTTAAAAATTAAGTGGCCACCACATTCTTATGGGTGGCTATGCTCATCAATATACCCAAACTCAAACAAAGCATAAGCATGGACGTGCCGCCATAACTGATCAAGGGCAAAGGCACGCCGACCACGGGCAAGATACCACTGACCATGCCCATATTAACGAAAGCATAGGTAAAAAAGGTCAAGGCTATACTACCGGCCAACAAGCGTCCAAACGTGCTTTTGGCCTGCGAGGCGATGACCAAGCCACGCAAAATAATTAAACTAAACAAGCCCAATAGCAACAAATTGCCCAACAAGCCAAACTCTTCACTGAACACCGCAAAGATAAAATCGGTGGTGCGTTCCGGGATGAAATCCAGTTGCGCTTGCGTGCCATTTAGCCAACCCTTACCGGCAAAGCCACCTGAGCCTATGGCTATCATGGCCTGTATGGTATGGTAGCCCGAACCCAGCGGATCTTGGCTGGGATCCAATAGAATTTCAATGCGGCGCCGTTGATAGTCATGCAACAAGGTCCATAAGAAGGGCGCGGCAACGCTCAAACTCAAGATACCCCCCAGCAATAACTTCCAGCTCAAGCCAGCTAAAAACAATACATAAAATCCGGCGGCGGCGATCAATAAAGACGTGCCTAAATCGGGTTGCTTCATGACCAAGGCGACCGGCACCAAGAGCAATAAACCTGCCAGAGCAAAATGCTTAGCCTGCGGCTGGCTTTCCAGTTTAGTAAAATACCAAGCCAACATCATGGGCATGGCGATGCGCATGATCTCCGATGGCTGTATTTTGGTAATGCCTAAATTGAGCCAACGCTGCGCGCCATGACTGGTCGAACCCACCAACTCCACCGCCACCAGCAACAGCACGCCCAGAACATAAAGTGGCATGGCGATGCGTTCGAGTTGATGCGGCGCAATATTGGCCGCCAACCACATCAGCGCAAAAGCAAGCAGTATATTCACCGCTTGCTCATACACCTTAGAAAAATCTTGCCCCGATGCACTGTACAAGACAAATAAACCCACCATCAGGGTAAAAAATAAGCAGGTCATCAAAAAGGAATCAATGTGCGCAAATAAAGGCTTTATTAATTTACTCATCATGCCCCACCTCCTGCCGAATAGCGGCACTTGACGCGGACGGCTGGTCTTTTACAACATGGGCCGCCGCATCGCTGGGCAGTTTGCCCAACAAATAATAATCCATCACTTTTCTGGCGATAGGTCCGGCCGCTGAGCCACCGTGACCGCCATTTTCCACGATGACCGCCAAGGCAATCGTGGGATTATCCGCCGGCGCATAAGCGATAAATAAAGCATGGTCTCTATGCCGCTCATTGATGCTATTGCCGTCGTATTTTGCGTTCTGTTTTATGCCTATCACCTGCGCCGTGCCGGTTTTTGCCGCAATGCTATAGCCGGCATTCGCCCCCACACTGGCCGCCGTGCCGCCTGGCAAGGTCACGTCCAGCATGCCACGCTTAACCAGGGCTATATTCTCTGCTTTCAATGCAACTTTATCTTGTACCACGGGCGCAATATTTACACTGCGACCGGTCGCCGGCGTTTGTATTTTCATCACCATGTGCGGCCGCATCGCCACCCCATCGTTAGCCAAGGTGGCGGTCGCTTGGGCTAATTGCATGGGCGTTACCAAGGTGTAGCCTTGACCTATGCCGACAATCACCGTTTCCCCTTGGTACCAAGGCTGTTTAAAACGGCGTTTTTTCCAGGCCGGGGTGGGCAACAAACCGGCATTTTCACCCTGTATGTCTATGCCAGATTTCTCGCCAAAGCCAAAGTGCCGAACAAAACCGGTCAGCCTGTCTATGCCTAAATCCATGGCTAAGCCATAAAAAAACGTATCGCAAGACACGGTAATGGCTTTTTGCATATCCACCAGACCATGCCCGTCCGGTTTCCAGTCGCGATAGCGGTGGCGGCTATTGGCCAAAGAAAAATAGCCCGGGTCCGCTATGCTAAAAGGCGGCAAGCGTTTAGCATGCTCTAAGCCCGCCATGGCGACAAAAGGTTTGAACGTTGAGCCTGGCGGATAGATGCCGCGTATCGGCCGATTCACCAAAGGTTTATCCAAGGATTCATTGAGCCCTTTCCAATTATCCACATCGATGCCATCGACAAACAAATTGGGATCAAAGCCAGGCTGACTGACGTAGCTCAATACCGCGCCGGTTTTTGGGTTAATCGCCACCAAAGCCCCGCGTCGATTGCCAAAAGCGGTCTCAGCAATTTCTTGTAATTTACTGTCTATCGATAGCACCAGATCCTTACCCGGCACCGGCGCCGACCTTGATATCACCCTAACCGCATGGCCATCGGCATCGGTTTCAACCTGCTCAAAGCCGGTCTGACCGTGCAATTGCGTTTCGTAAAACTGTTCTACGCCACTTTTGCCTATGTGATAAGAACCTTTGTAATTGGATAAGTCACCGGATTTTTCCAGGGCTATTAAATCTTTGTTGTTGATGCGGCCGATATAGCCTATCGCATGCGCGGCAAATTTGCCCATGGGGTAATGCCGGTATAAACGCGATTTAATTTCCACGCCGGCAAAACGGTAATGGTTGACCGCAAAATGGGCCGCCTCGATCTCGTTCAGATGGGTGCGTATCGGGATGCTCTCAAAATTGCGACTTTCGCTTTTTAATTTATCAAAACGCTTTCTATCCGACTTGCTTATTTCCAGCAATTGGCCCAGTTCAGTGATGGTGGTTTCTAAGTTATCCACTTTAGACGGGGTAATTTCCAAGGTGTAGACGAAAAAATTATGCGCCAGCACCACGCCATTTTTGTCTAAAATCAAGCCACGGTTAGGCACGATGGGCACCATGGAAATGCGATTATTCTCGGCCAAGGTTTGGTAATGGGTGTATTGGGTAATTTGCAAATAAATAAAGCGTAAAGCCAACAAACCAAACAAGGACACCACAAAAAAAGCCGTGAAGCCTAAACGCAGTCTAAAATAATGCTGCTCATGTTGCGGATTTTTAACTTCCCTAAGCACGCTTAAACACCCAGCATACGCGCTTTAGCTGCACAGCCGCTTTGACTAAAATGAGGCATGATCACGACTTTCGTCCGCCCGTGTTTAAGCCTAAGGCCACCGCCACAAACCACAACAAAACACCGGTCAGGCTAGGGATGAAATAAAGCCAGCCGATAAAATGGCCGCCAGCAAAGGTGTTGACGATGAGCAACATCAACTGTGAAATAAGCAACAAGGAAAACACATAGAGCAACTGCTGCATGCCGGTAAATAAAACCAAACGGCGCTGGTAGGTCACGGCAAAGAAAGCCGTGACCGTGTAAGCCAAAGCATATTGCCCAAAAACCGTACCGGCGACTAAATCCAGCCACAAGCCCAGCATCCAAGCCGTGCCCACATTGCAAAGGTTGGGCGCACGGATCAGCCAAAAAATCAGCACCAATAGCATAAAATCGGGGCGCACCGTCAAGACCGCTTGTGACCAGGGTAAGAGCAAGCTCATGAACGCTAGCAACACCGAAAGATACAGTGATTGAAGTTTATTAACGGGCATGGGCATCCCTCGCTGGCATGGCGGGGTTTTTCTGAGTGTTGTCTGCTGGCGATTGGATAGACAAGCCGAGTTTAACCGGACTGTTTAAACTGGATTTTTCTAAATTATCCAACTGTGGCCTGCTCACCACCAACACTTGCCTATGATTTTCCACGCCACCGATAGGCGCACAAACAATCTGTGCAAAAGGCGATTCTGGTCGACTGCTTATTTGCTTCACCGTCGCCACCGCCAAGCCGGCCGGATAAACGCCGTCTATGCCCGAGGTCACCAATCTATCGCCACGCTGAATATCGACATTGGCTGGCAAATAAGGCAAATCCACCGTGCTATCGCGGCCATGACCAAAGGCAATAGCCCGCAAGCCGTTACGCTCAATTTGCACCGGCATGGCTAAAGAGGTGTCGGTAATCAAAGTCACTTCGCTGCTTAATGGGTAAACACGGGTCACCTGACCTATCACACCAGCCGCATCGACTACGGCCATGCCAGGCAAGATTTTGTGATTTTGGCCGCGATTAATCAGCACTTTCCTTGTAAACGGATCGCGCCCCACGTGCAGGATTTCGGCCGCCACACTGCTTTCTTTGAGGGCACTTTGCGCCGCCAACAACACACGCAAATGGGCATTCTCGACCGCCAATAAATTGAGTTTTTGCAAGGCGATGGCTTGCTTTAGATCACGTTGCTTTAACTGCTTATTTTCATTGAGCAAGCGCTCGTGTGTGGAAAAATACTCGCTCGTGTCACGGTAAATTTGCGTGGGGGCATTGGCCAATAATTGCAAAGGATAGAACAGCGTTTGCAAGCTTTGCCGCATGCTGGACAAGTAGTGCCAACGGCCATCCGTCGCCAGCAAAATCAAGGACAACACCGAGAAAAAAGCCAGGCGGGCGAACGGACTGGGGCCACGCACAAAAAATGCTGGGGTCTGTTGTTGCTCTATCTTACTGTATAAATGGCGCGCCATTAGTCGGGGTCTATCTCTCTCATTTCAGTAAAAGTATAGGCCGTCTAGGCGGCCTATTACTGGACTAACATTGTTTGCCACAACTCGAGTGACCTAAGTTTAAGTCTTATTCGTAAGCGAATATATTGCCTAATTTATCGATCTCTTCCAATGCGCGACCGCAGCCACGTGCCACGCAAGTTAAGGGATCTTCGGCAACAATGACCGGCAAACCGGTTTCTTCTACCAACAAACGGTCTAAATCACGCAGCAAAGCACCGCCACCGGTTAACACCATGCCTTTTTCGGCGATATCGGCGCCCAATTCTGGCGGCGTTTTTTCCAGTGCGGATTTCACTGCCCCGACAATGGCGTTCAATGGCTCGGTCAAGGCTTCTAAAATTTCGTTGCTGGAGATGGTGAATTTACGTGGCAAGCCTTCGGCCAAATTGCGACCGGTCACTTCCATTTCCAACACGGTCGAACCCGGGAAAGCCGAGCCGATTTTTTTCTTAATGGCTTCTGCAGTGGGCTCGGAAATTTGCATGCCGTAATTGCGGCGTATGTAATCAATGATCGCTTGGTCAAATTTATCGCCGCCGACGCGTTCCGATTTAGCATAGACAATGCCACCCAAGGAGATTACCCCGACTTCGGTCGTGCCGCCACCTATGTCCACCACCATGGAACCGGTCGCCTCAGACACCGGCATGTCGGCACCGATGGCCGCCGCCATGGGTTCTTCAATGAGAAACACTTGTTTCGCCCCAGCACGTTCAGCCGATTCTTTAATCGCCCGACGTTCTACTTGGGTGGAACCCACAGGCACACAAATGATGATGCGTGGACTGGGTGAAAACCACCGCGCATCGTGCACGCGTCGTATGAAATACTTAAGCATTTGTTCGGTGATGGTAAAGTCGGCGATCACCCCGTCTTTCATAGGGCGTATGGCTTGAATGTTGGATGGTGCACGGCCCAACATGCCCTTGGCTTCTGCACCCACGGCCAACAATATTTTTTTGCCGCCTGGGCCACCGTCCATGCGTATCGCCACCACCGACGGCTCATCTAAAACAATGCCTTTACCGCGGGCATAAATAAGCGTGTTGGCGGTACCCAAATCAATCGCCAAGTCATTTGAAAAGTAACTAGTTAAGAACCCAAACATTTTGTTTTTCCTGTGGTTTGATGCAAAATGGCAACGAATGCGCTGGCTAAATAAAAGCGCGATTTAGATGCCCGTAAAATCAAGGTATAATACCGCATATCGTGCTGAAAATTAAGATGCGATGGCAACTTAATTGCAAATAAGCCAGCTGGCGCATGCGTCATAAAGCTGGCTTAAGCTTATAACTCGAACAAACAGATAAACCCCGTTACAAAAACCATAACCTCTGGCGCTCACTTAAACATGGCGTCGTTTAAATTTCGGATAATTGCAGCATGGCATTAAGCACAGAAGACATCAAAAAAGTCGCGCATCTAGCCCGCCTAGAAATTAATGAAAAAGACGCTGACGCCACCTTAAGCAAACTAAGCGGCATATTGGCGCTAATCGAACAAATGCAAGCGGTCGACACCAGCGGCATAGTCCCCATGTCCCATGCCCAAGAGCTTAGCCAACGCTTACGCGATGACGTCGTTAGCAAAACCAATTTACGCGATGCATTTCAAAAAAACGCACCCATTTTAGGCAATGGCTCACACGAGCTTGCCGTCGCAGGTGGCTTATACCTCGTTCCTAAAGTAATCGAATAATCATGGCCAATAACGAACTCACCAACGGCAGCCTAAAAGGCTATGCCCAACTGTTGCAAAGCAAACAAATTTCCAGCCTGGAATTAACCCAAGCCTTCTTGCAGCGCATTAAGCAATACAACCCCAGCATCAATGCTTACATCGCCTTGGATGAAGAAAAAACCCTGGCGCAAGCCCGCGCCGCCGATGCGCGCATTGCCGCTGGCAACGCCGCTCCTTTGACCGGCATCCCGATCGCGCAAAAAGATATTTTTTGCGCGAAAGATTGGCCCACCACTTGCGGCTCCAAGATACTGGCTAATTTTATCGCCCCCTACGATGCCCACGTCATCAGCCAATTTGATGCGGCCGGTGCGGTGAACTTAGGCAAAACCAATATGGATGAATTTGCCATGGGCTCGTCCAACGAAACCAGCTATTTTGGTGGCGTGAAAAACCCCTGGAGTTATGACCGTGTACCCGGTGGCAGCAGCGGTGGCAGTGCCGCTGCGGTAGCGGCCAGATTGTGCGCGGCAGCCACCGGCACCGACACCGGCGGCTCCATACGCCAACCGGCCTCACTGTGTGGCTTTACTGGCTTAAAACCCACTTACGGCGTAGTCTCACGCTACGGCATGATAGCCTTCGCCTCGTCCCTAGACCAAGCCGGCCCTATGGCCAAAAGTGCGGAAGATTGCGCTTTAATGATGAATGTCATGGCAGGCTTCGATGAACGCGACTCCACCAGCTTAGACCGCGCAAAAGAAGACTACTGCCGCGATTTAAATAAACCATTGGCTGGCTTAAAAATAGGCCTGCCTAAGGAGTTTTTTGCCGATGGTCTATCCAAAGATGTCGGCCAAGTGATAGAAAACGCCATCGCCGAATACAAGAAATTGGGTGCCGAAATAGTGGATATCTCCTTGCCTAACACCGGCCTATCCATCCCGGTTTATTACGTGTTAGCGCCAGCCGAAGCCTCGAGCAATTTATCCCGCTACGACGGTGTACGCTATGGCCACCGCACAGCCGAATACAGCGACTTAATGGACATGTATTGCAAGAGCCGCGCCGAGGGCTTTGGCGCTGAGGTGAAACGCCGCATCTTGATTGGCACCTACGTGTTAAGTGCCGGCTATTACGATGCCTACTACTTAAAAGCCCAACAAATTCGCCGCTTAATTGCTCAAGACTTTGTCGACGCCTTCAAACAATGCGACGTCATCATGGGCCCGGCCGCGCCGTCCACCGCCTTTAAAGCCGGTGAAAAAGTAGACGACCCGGTGGCCATGTATTTACAAGACATCTACACCATCTCGACCAATTTGGCCGGCTTGCCTGGCATGAGCGTGCCAGCTGGTTTTGCCACCAGCCAGGATGGCCCAGCCTTGCCGGTCGGCCTGCAAATTATTGGCAATTATTTTGATGAAGCGCGCATGTTAAACGTGGCGCATCAATACCAACAAGTCACCGATTGGCACACTCTTGCACCCAACTTGCCCGAAGGAACAGCATAATGGAATGGGAAGTCGTTATTGGGTTGGAAACACACACCCAACTGCAAACAGTCAGTAAAATTTTTTCCGGCGCATCGGTTAAATACGGCGCCGAGCCAAATACCCAAGCCTGCGAAGTGAGCTTAGCACTGCCCGGCGTATTGCCCGTATTAAACAAACAAGCGGTGCACTGTGCGATTAAATTTGGCTTGGCGATTAATGCCGAGATTGCGCCGCGCTCGGTGTTTGCGCGTAAAAATTACTTTTACCCAGACTTACCCAAAGGCTACCAAATCAGTCAGTTTGAACTGCCGGTAGTCGGCAAGGGCGCCATCACCATCCAAGTGCCGGCCACCGCCAAACAAGCGGCTTATGAAAAAGTGGTGAACATCACCCGCGCCCATTTAGAGGAAGACGCCGGCAAATCGGTGCACGGCGCCGTCGAAGGCATGAGCGGCATAGATTTGAATCGCGCCGGTACACCTTTATTAGAAATCGTTACCGAACCGGACATGCGCTCGGCAGCCGAAGCCGTGGCTTACGCCAAAAAATTGCATGAGTTGGTGCAATGGATAGGCATTTGCGATGGCAATATGCAAGAAGGCAGCTTCCGTTGCGACGTCAACGTGTCGGTCCGCCCCAAAGGCTCGGATAAACTCGGCACACGCCGCGAAATTAAAAACCTCAACTCGTTCAAATTCATGACGCAAGCCATAGAATACGAAACGCGTTGGCAAATTGAAACCTTAGAAGACGGCGGCAAGATACAGCAAGCCACGGTATTATTTAACCCCGACACCGGTGAAACGCGCGCCATGCGTAGCAAGGAAGAAGCCAACGACTACC
>SXVG01000013.1 GCA_005791685.1 Methylotenera sp.
TCTTTGCCTAAGCGCTCTTTCTCTGCCGCGACGTCGATTTCAATTTTTAACATCAATTTGAAATTGTCGACCAACATGACGGGTGCATCGGCTTCTGGTAAGTCAGCCACGATGCTGACTTCTTCTAACTTGGCCAAGGCTTTTAAATACGGGGAGTAAGCCGTTAATTTTTCTGCATGACCAGAGGCCACCAGCGGCACACGGGCAGCGGGGGATATGCTCATTTCACCGCGTAAACTGCGGCAGGCATCGACCATTTGTTTGAGTTGCGCCACCCAAGCTTCGGCGTCTGCATCGATCTTGTCCATTTGTGCTTTTGGGTAAGCTTCCAGCATGATGCTGGCGCCGTGTTTTTCTGTCATGGGGGCGATAGTTTGCCAAATCTCTTCGGTGATAAACGGCATGATGGGATGAGCCAAGCGCAACACGGTTTCCAGCACGCGCAATAAGGTGCGACGGGTAGCACGCTGTTCGGCCTCATCGCCTTGCTGAATTTGCACTTTGACTAATTCTAAGTACCAATCGCAGTATTCATCCCAAACAAATTCGTAAATGGCTTTGGCCGCTAGGTCAAAGCGGTAGTCTTCAAACGCCCGCTCCACTTCAGCTTCGGTGCGTTGCAAGATGCTGACTATCCAGCGGTCGGCGGGTGAAAATTTACGGCCGCCTGCGCCGCAACTGGCGGCATCAAACCCGTTGTCTTGGCCTTCGGTATTCATCAAGACAAAACGCGTGGCGTTCCATAATTTATTGCAGAAATTGCGGTAACCGTCGCAACGTTGCAAATCGAATTTAATGTCGCGACCGGGTGAGGCTAAGGCGGCAAAGGTAAAGCGCAAGGCATCGGTGCCATACGCATTGATGCCGTTGGGGAATTCTTTGCGTGTGTGCTTTTCAATTTTCGTGGCATCTTTCGGATTCATTAAGCCGCTGGTGCGTTTTTTAATTAAGTCTTCCAAACCGATGCCGTCAATTAAATCGATGGGGTCCAGCACATTGCCCTTGGATTTACTCATCTTTTGCCCTTCGGCGTCGCGTATCAAACCGTGCACATAGACGTGCTTGAAGGGGATTTTGCCGGTGATATGCTTAGTCATCATGACCATGCGCGCCACCCAAAAGAAGATGATGTCAAAGCCGGTAACCAAGACGCTGGACGGCAAATATTGTTGCAAGGCCAGATTGGCCGCGTCTTTGTCGGCATCGCCGGTCCAATCTAGGGTAGAGAATGGCCATAAAGCCGACGAATACCAGGTATCCAATACATCGTTGTCGCGGGTTAGTGCACCGCTGTAGCCGTCTTTTGCCGCCAGGGCTTTAGCTTCGTCTTCGTCGTGCGCCACGTAGACTTTGCCATCCTCGCTATACCAAGCTGGAATCTGATGGCCCCACCATAATTGCCGTGAAATGCACCAATCTTGAATATTATTTAGCCATTGTTTATAGGTGTTGACCCAGTTTTCTGGGTAAAACTTGATTTCGCCGCTGGCCACCACGTCCAAGGCTTTTTGTGTAATCGATTTACCGTCGGCAGCCGGTTTGCTCATGGCCACAAACCATTGGTCGGTGAGCATGGGTTCAATCACCACACCGGTGCGGTCGCCGCGTGGTACTTTTAATTTATGTTTATCGGTTTTAACCAAATAGCCTTGGGCGTCTAAATCGGCCACTACTTGTTTTCGCGCGGCAAAACGCTCTAAGCCTTGGTAAGCTTTAGGCGCACTGTCATTCACAAAGCCGGCTAAATTTAATATGCCGATTAAGGGCAATTGGTGACGCTGACCGACCGCGTAGTCATTAAAATCGTGCGCAGGCGTGACTTTTACCACGCCGGTACCAAATTCCATGTCCACGTAATCGTCGGCAATAATAGGAATCTGGCGGTCACACAAAGGCAGGCTTACTTGCTTGTCTATCAGGTGTTTATAGCGATCGTCATCCGGATGCACCATCACCGCCACGTCGCCCAGCATGGTTTCTGGTCGGGTGGTGGCCACCGTTAAATGGCCAGTGCCATCGGTCAAGGGGTAATTGATGTGCCACATGAAGCCTTCTTCTTCATCTTGCACCACTTCCAGATCGGACACCGCCGTGCCGAGTTTGACGTCCCAATTCACCAAGCGCTTACCGCGGTAAATCAACCCCTCGTTGTATAGGCGCACGAAACTATCGGTCACCGTTTTATTTAAACCGGCATCCATGGTGAAACGCTCGCGTGACCAATCCGGCGAGGTGCCTAAACGGCGCATTTGTTTGGTGATGGTGCCGCCGGAGTATTCTTTCCATTCCCAGACTTTCTCTAGGAATTTCTCACGGCCTAAGTCGTGGCGCGATAGCCCTTGTACATCCAACTGACGTTCCACCACAATTTGCGTGGCAATACCGGCGTGATCAGTGCCCGGTTGCCATAGTGTGTTGTCACCTGCCATGCGGTGGTAGCGCGTCAGTGCATCCATCAAGGTTTGGTTAAAACCGTGACCCATGTGCAAGGTGCCGGTTACATTAGGTGGGGGCAGTAAAATGCAAAAATGGTTTTGCTTGGTCTGGTCTAAGCCTGCGGCGTAATAGCCCTTGCTTTCCCAAAATTCATACCAATGGCTTTCTATGCTTTTCGGGTCAAATGATTTGGCGAGCTCTTTAGTCGCAGGGGTGCTGAGTGGGGTGCTGTGTGTTGTCATGGCCGCTATTTTAACACAGGCTAAGCGCAATTTATTGCGCGGCTAAGTAGGCTTGATGCCACACACAGTGCAGGCTGGATCGGGACTTAGCCCGATGGTGCGCCACTCCATACTGAGGGCGTCGAGCAAGAGCAAACGGCCTTGCAAAGACTCGCCTATGCCCATCAGTAACTTCAATGCTTCCGCGGCTTGGGTTGTGCCCACGATGCCCACCAGTGGCGCAAACACCCCGTTGCTGGCACAGCGCATGCTGTTGTCTTCACCTGATACACTGCTGTCGGGGAATAAGCAGTGGTAACAAGGGCTGTGGCTATTGCGCATGTCGTAGACGGTAATTTGCCCTTCAAAGCCGATGGCCGCCCCCGACACCAAGGGCTTTTTCAAGTCCACGCAAAGGCGATTTAGGCTGTAGCGGGTGGCAAAGTTATCGCTGCAATCGAGCACCACGTCGGCCTGAGTAATCAATTCGGCCAAGGTCTGCTCGTCAGCTCTTTGTTCCAGCGCGTGTACGCTGATGTCGGGGTTAATTTCAGCGATGGCTTGTTTGGCCGATTGGGCTTTATTCATGCCTATGCGGGCACCGGTGTGGATAATTTGCCGTTGTAAATTGCTTAAATCCACCGCATCAAAATCACAGATGCTTAAGGTGCCGACGCCACTGGCCGCCAAATACAAGGCGGCTGGGGAGCCTAAGCCACCGGCCCCGACTATCAAGGCATGGCTGTTGAGCAGTTTTTCTTGCCCTTCGTAGCCGATTTGTGGCAACAGCATGTGGCGGCTATAGCGTAATAGTTGCTTGTCGTTCATAGGTTCAAGGTAGTTTTCCGGAATTGACCAGTTCGTGCGCTAGTAAAGGGTAAGACAGCCAAGTCAGCTGGTCATCAAACTGGCTAGTGGGCTCATGGCTGACAAAAGTTATATTATTATCCCTGTTAGCGGCTTCTTCGTCACTAGCCATATTGCTTTTCCCCGAGGATATCAGTACGGCTACCGCGCTGGCACTTAAAGTGGTGACGCTGGCATGGCAAGCGCTGGCGCTGATGCTGGTGGCGGCCGCGCACAGGTGTAAGTTGGGATTCAAAGACAGGCTATTGATGGCGCTGGTAAAAGCGCTGCTGTTGGCTGTGGTGACGGCATAACGTATGCGATTGTTTTCCCCGCTACCCCAAGCATCAAGTGCGTAGCCACTGTTGTCGGTAGGCATGATGCCCAAGGTGACGGCTGGCACAAAACCGTCAAAAGGATGATTGCACACCCCGCCACCTGCTGGGTCTTCTACGCCATTCGAAGTGCTGGATGCTGGGCATGGCAAGCGCCCGTTGAGCGTGGCAAAGCCCAGCAATGCGTCTTGTATTTCTGCTAGCGATTTTCGTGTTTGGGCATGGTGGTGTTGGTCGATTTGTGCGGACAGTGGCAGGATTAAGCCGCCTAATAGCAAGCCTAATATGGCCAGTACGATAGCCATTTCGATCAAGCTGAAGCCATTTGGCCGTGGCGAGCGTTGTGGCCTAAGCTTAGGGCGAGTCGCAGTTAATGGTGTTGGCGTTGGCATCACAATAATAACTCCCTAAAGCAGAGTTTAAACTTAGTCTGATGGTGGATGGCGACGTGTAGTCATAGTTAGTCATGGCAAACCAGCCGTTGTTGGTCAACCAACTGCCTAATGCTGCGTATTGCAGTCCCATACCACTGTTATTGATAAAGCCGTTGCTGCGACTGCAGTCTGAGCTGCCGTTGGCGGTAGCCGCTGGGCAAGGGTAGACGTGGTTGTTATCGAAATATTTTATTGGACCGGCATGCGTTAGGCCTAGCCCCAATAGTTCTTTTAGCAAGCGCTTATGGACGATTTGGTAAAATTCCTGCGCGGCAATGTAAGTCAGTTGGTCATTGAAGCTGTCACTCTTTGCCCCGGCGATAAAACTGTAGTTACCGGCCGTTACATTGCCACTGGCGTTATTGATGCCTAGCGCGACGTCAAGGTAGTGAGTCGCCACGGTATTGCCCCCGCATACGCTACTGCTGTTACCTCTTACTTGATTTTTTAGCGCGGCTCTGGGGGCAATAATCACGGCGATGACGGGGTTGTTTGGGGCGGCCAAGGCCACGCCATCCGCCCTGCGCACGGTAATTTTAGCGGCCACCTGACTGTTGAGTACATTGCTACCGGTTCGACTGCCAACGGCGATGGTGTTACGGTAAATCGGCGATAAGGCATACCATAAGCACTCACCATCGCCATCACGCAAGTCCTTAAGCCCCAGCGTTTTCCAAGGCAGTCGACCTATGATGCCGCTTGCAGCGCCACAACTGCCGGCCGCACCGCTGTTGTTGGTGTCGGGGCAAGGCAGGGTGCCAGGCATGTTGGCATTGGCCGCCGACCAACCTATTAAAGCGGCTTTGGCCTGGGCCAAGGCGGCCAGTGTTTTTTTGTCGCGCTCAAGCTTGACGCCTTTTGCATCCCATACCGAAAATACCGCGCCGCTACTGGCCAGCAATAAAAGCAAAACCAGTCCCAGTAGCACCATGCCATGGGGGGGTATGGTGCGGCTTATTCATCGTCATCTTCGGCATCCATGCTGGCCTCGCTCGCTTCTTGATTAGACGCTAGATCGCGCTCCTCAGGCTGGGGCAAAATTTCTTTAATCACAGTTTGAGCCGCGGCCTCGGTTTTTGTTGGGTTGGTGGGCTGCTTAGCTTGTAGGCGTAAGCGATTGAGCTGCTCACGCTCACTGGGCAGGCTAAATAATCGGCCCAGTGGTGGATTTAATTCGGCCAGCGCGGCCGAGTGAAGGCTGCTGATAAGCAGAGCCAACAGTAAGCGGACAAACCAGCTGGCTGTGGTAGTCATGGTTGCGTGCTCGGCTTGGCTGAAAGTGCGGTCAGCGTCAGGCTGTCTAATGCGCATTTGGCCTGTAA
>SXVG01000073.1 GCA_005791685.1 Methylotenera sp.
AGATTCACTACAATTGAATCGTCATTGTATTTTTTTAACGTACCAGTTTATATTTTCAATTTAAACTAAACTATTAGTTTAGTTATTCTATATTTTTTAAACCATTTGATTGACTTGGTTTAAATTTAAGCGTAAAACTAAACCATGAGTTTAGAAAATGAGAAAAAATTAAACCCGTTGATAGCAGATTGGCCGGCAGGCGCAATCTACCTCACTTCTTGGCTAAGAAAATCAGGGTTTTCTGATCAGCTATTAAATCGCTATAAGAAAAGTCATTGGCTAACTTCAGTGGGGCCTGGAGCTTTAAAGCGATATGGCGATGAAGTCTCATACCAAGGCGCTGTTTACGCATTGCAAACACAGTTGGACTCATCCATACACATAGGGGCCAAGACTGCATTGGCGCTGCAAGGCAAAGCCCATTACTTGCAGCTTGGAAATGTCACTGCGACTTTATTTGGCGGAAGTGATGCCAAGTTGCCAAGCTGGTTCAATAAAACTAACTGGGATGTTAAAACCGAGTACTACAGCACATCGTTCTTGCCCCCAGAATTAGGATTAGTGGATTTAGAACTTAAAACATTTACCGTAAAAATATCTAGTCCTGCACGTGCCATCATGGAATGCTTATACCTTGCACCTGCGCAACAAGATTTGCTGGAATGCTATGAATTGCTTGAAGGACTGACAAACTTAAGGCCAGAACAAGTGCAAGCTTTATTAGAGGCGTGCACCTCTGTTAAGGTTAAACGGCTATTTTTGTTTTTAGCAGAGAAGGCGAAACATGGTTGGTTTGAATACTTGGATGTCAGCAAAGTAGATCTTGGTACAGGCAAAAGAAGTATTGTGCCTAATGGCTTATTCCATGCCAAGTATCAAATAACAGTTCCTAAAGAGTTGGCATAAGATGCAAAACTATCAAAATCAAGTGACGTTATTACTCGACGTATTGCCTATCGTGGCAAAAGAGGAAGTGTTCGCTTTGCATGGTGGCACAGCAATTAACTTGTTTGTGCGAAATATACCACGCTTGTCTGTTGATATTGATCTCACCTATTTGCCATTAGATGGTGGTAATCGAGAAGTAGCATTGCAGGGTATTTTTGCTGCGCTAGAAAGAATTAAAACCAACCTTGAAGCCCAAGGTTTAAGCGTTGTTCATCAAGCGGACAAATACAAACTGCAAGTGTCTTCACAGAAAGCACAAATTAAAGTTGAGGTAAATTCCACTGGACGCGGCACGATAACTGATCCGCAAAAAATGACCTTGTGTGACCGCGCACAAGCGGATTTTGAAGTATTTGTTGCCATGAACGTTGTGCCATTTGGTCAGCTATATGGCGGCAAAATATGCGCTGCATTGGATCGTCAGCATCCTAGAGACTTGTTCGATGTGAAGTATCTATTAGATAACGAAGGTTTTACCGAAGAAGTGAAGCAAGGCTTTATGCTTGGCTTGATTGGTAGCGGTCGACCATTGCATGAAATTATTCGACCCAACTTTTTGGATCAGCGCGCCACAATGACAAATCATTTTGCAGGGATGAGCGCCAATCCATTTAGTTATCAAGACTTCGAGACATATAGAGAGAAGTTAGTCGGCATCATTCATAGCAACCTAACTGATCGCGATAAAGAATTCCTTTTAAGTTTTAAACAGCTAACGCCCAACTGGGCAATTTACGACTTTGAAAGATTTCCATCCGTGCAATGGAGGCTAAAAAACTTGCAAGATTTAAAAGTGCAAAACCCTGGCAAGCTGCAAGAACTGCATGATGAATTAGAGAGGAAGCTCTTTAGGTGAGGGAATATGGCATTTGATCAATTTACAACACATCGCCTAGAAAAAGTGGTTGGCACTTTTATCGAGAAACGGCGACCTGCCCCACACATAAGAAAAAATCTAGATCTCGCATTTAGAATCAAAGACCAGAGTGTTGAAATATTTGAAGTCCGTCCACGCTGGAAACATCCTGAAGAAGTAATGGAATGCCCGGTGGCCAAAGCCACCTACGTTACAACTCAAGGCATCTGGAAAATTTACTGGATGCGTCAAGACCTAAAATGGCACAGTTACCCACTGTTGCCACAGGTGGCGTTTATTGAGGAATTTTTAGAGGAGGTGGCTAAAGATCCATCGGCTTGTTTTTGGGGTTGATGGCATCCATGCTTGCCATCCTATTAAGCTTGGCTTAAGTAACGGTTGTCAATATGATATACTTCATCCTTGGCTCAACGTTTTAACCCACAGAGGGCCACCAATATGAGCGGCTTGCATGATTGGTCATGTAAGCCGTTGTCTTTTGTCAGGCAAGCATTAAGAGGTGGAATATGCACGCAGAGCGCATCCTTCAACATTTAAAGAAGCACGGTCAATTGGCTGACTGGGAAATCGCATCGGCCATGGATATTACACTGACCAATGTGCGGGATTGTTTGACAAAACTCTCGGCAAAAGGCGACGTGTCGCAATGCACGGTCACTCGGTTTTTAGATGGTGAGCCGGTAGAAGGTATGTTGTGTCGTATTGCCGGCACCATTCCACCTAAGGCGCCCGGTAGAAAACCTAACGCCTAGGCACTCACTTAATTGACTGCCTTTTGTTGGGTAGACTCAATAAAAGGATCGTCAAAAAGCCTATCATGCTCATCAAATAGGCTGGTAACCTTGCCATAAAATAGACGGTAGACTTCCGCTGCTTGGGCTTTCTTTGTCGCAGAAAAATACTGATCCGCCAACCCTTGTAAGTTTTGCATGATATCTAGGTGGGCCTGCCTATGAATGCGGAAATACTCGTAATTTTCAGTAATGTGCGGCCGGCTCAACATGATGGTTTCTTCATGATCAAAATGCCTGCCCGCCAAATCAATGATATGAAATAGAAAAGAAGGTATCCGGCCTTGGCATGACGTTTGTTGCTCTCGGGCGCAGCTGGGCTCATCCGCTGCGGCTGACTGACTGCAAGCACAGGCGTCACGCAGATCCGCTAGGTATTTCTCAAGTTGCTTATGCTCTCTATCAATCATGGCATAATCCGCAGGAGCTAATTTATTGATGGCTTTATTATGAACTAACATGATTTATCGCCTTTTTGCTGGATTAAATGCGAAGCGCGTTGGCTTAACTATTTCAGTCAAAATCATCCGCATCGAGTGTGCTTGAGTTGTTGGGCGCTTGGCCACTGGCGGCTTGGTGTCCAGCTTTAGCCAACTGCAGTCTATATGGGCAAGTAGCCGTGTGGCCGTCCAATCTGCCATTGATAACCGTGGTCTCCACCTTGCAATAACTGCATCGGTAGCGATGCAATTGCTCTTCAAAATGCTCTTGAGGATAATCAATATAAAAGGCCCGTTTCATGCTGCGCTTAACTCCTTCTTGAGCGTTAAAAATCATTCTAGCTGTTGCATTCTTAATTCTATTGCCACTTTGCTTAGGCTATCACTAGCCGATGGCTTGAGCAATACCAAAGCACGCCGATATTGCTGCAATGCCAGCTGGCTTTTTCCCATTTGATCTAGACTAACGGCCAAATTAAAGGCGTAATCCGCACGATCTGGGGCCAGCCGACTGGCGTTAAAATAAGCCTCTTCGGCTGCCGGCCACAGCCCTTGTTCGGCATACAAATTCGCCAATGCCGCATGAAGATAGTCGGCATCGGGCAGCTGAACCAATAGGCTTTTAATGCGACTCTCGGCCTCGGTCTTATCTTTCATGAGCACACTGGCCAGTAGCGCCACGCTATTTTTAGGTGCCACGTCCAATACGGCTTGATACCAAGCGGCCGCATCCACCGCCTGCCCTTGATGCTGTGCAATGGCGGCCATGCCCAGCAAGGCATCCACATTACGCCCGTCCTCTTGTAGCACCTGTTGATAGTGTTGTTGCGCCAAGGTATCGTCACCCTCGGAGTAGGCTTGGTAAGCTTGCATTACTGTAGGATGAAGCCGGCGAGACGGTCTGTTGATGGTGAGCTGCAATGGCTTATTTGCAGGCTTGGTATGGAACGTATCTTTACTGTTGCGGGGTTTTTTGCTGTGCGACTCTTCGGCTTTGCTGGCAGGCACCTCGACCGGCACCACGGGATTTGCCAACGCCAAATCAGCCGATGCCGCCACAGGTGCTGGACTATCTTCATCGGCCTTGATTGCCACCAGTGGCGGCTTATCTTCGCTGGGCGCGCTTACATGGGGTGCGGCCGCTTCATCCACCATAGCACCTGCAACGATGGTATCGGATGGCGGGCTTGCCAACATGGCTGGGGCTGCCCTTAATTTTGCTGGCTTGGGCAACAACACCTCTGCCGCAATCGATTGTTTCATGTGTTGATAAGCCAGCAAAGAGCCATACGCCACCAGCCCAAACCCCAGCAACCACAGCCCCATCAACGCTTTTGTCGGGGCAAACATGAGCTTACCTAACGGCATAACCCCCTACCTTTTATTGTCCGCTTCACTTTCTAAGGCTCTTTTTAAAGCCTGCATGGGCAGATAGCGCTGGTAATTAGCCAGCTCATCACTTTCTAAACTGGCATGGCGTATCACCGTGGGGCGCAAAAAAATCACCAATTCGGTTTTACGGCTAGCGTCGTTATGGCCGGTAAACACTTTGCCTATGACGGGTAACTTAGATAAACCGGGGACTTTATCGCTATTATTAAGCGTTTCATCTTGCATTAAACCGCCCAATACCGCGGTGTTGCCACTGACAATTTGCAACATGGACTCCATTTCACGCACCTGTATGATGGGTATCTGACTCTCCAGCCCAGGGGTGGGGTCATTGGCCAGACCAACCACGCGCGACACCGTCGGCCTGACGTTGAGGTTGACTAGGCCACTGTGATTAATTTGCGGGGTCACCGTCATCACCACGCCAACTGGCACGGTATGAGCGGTTGATGTATAGGTGGTGACCGCTTGACTGCCACTGCTACCGGCGACCGTATCGGATTTAACGGTGAAATAAACTAAGTTATCCACCACTTTGAGTACCGCCGTTTGATTGTTCAACACCATCAACTTAGGGCTGGATAGCACGGCTGTTTTACCGAACTGCTCGAGCAAATTGATGGAAGCGGCGATGTTGCCAAACATGCTGTTGGTGTTGGTATAGGCCGCGACAAACCCTGCCGCCGGCTTCACCCCAAACGCATTGGCACTGGTGGTGGGCAAACCCGTCACCCCATTGACGGTGACTTGTGCACCCAATTGCTGCCCCAAAGAAAGCCCGCCCGTTGTGCCGGCTATTTTTGCCCAGTCTATGCCGGCTTGATAGCTGTCATTTAATCGCACTTCAACGATGGTTGCTTCTATCAACACTTGGCGCCTAATGCTGGCCATCACGCGGTCTAAAAATTCCTGCACTTTTTCATGCTGTTTATTGGTCGCGCGCACATTGACTATGCCGGCCTCACGGTTAACGATGACCACGCCGGCAAACAAGGTTTTGTATTCGTTTTTTGCCTCGTCTTTTTCTTTTGCCAGCGCCGCATTATTGACTTCTTTGTCGGCTTTCTTGGCCGTCGTTTTAGGGTTATTTTTTTGACTCGTTAGCGGCAAGCTATTACTGCGACTAACGATTACCTCTTTATCCGTCTCCGCTAAAATGTCTTTGATGTTCTTCTCCAGCGTCTCCCAAAAGTGGCTTTTTGATTCACTGCTGATGGCGGTGCGCGAACTATTGCTGCCGGCACTGCCCGTTGTCGCCCCATCCAAGGCGCCCTGTCCGGTACCGGCTATTTCGGCCGCTGCACCAATAAAGCCGACGGTATCGCGTGACAAGTTAACGTAATCCACCGCGTAGCTACGCAACACAGGTTGATCGGGACCAATGGTTAAAACATTACCCGATACCTGATAGCTTAAATCCACCTGCTTGGCTAAGCGCTCTAAAATAGCCGGCAAGGTTTGTTCCACGGCATTTAAGGTGACATGGCCTTTAATGGACGGATGAATATCCACATTCAACTTGCTATCGCGAGCAATGGCAAACAACACCTCTTTAACCGGCGTGTCGTACACCACGATGTTATAAGTGGGCTCTTGCGCCTTGGCTTCCGGTGGCGGTAAATAAGGATGATTAATCAGCGGTTTGGGAATGGTCGCGCTTGGCTTAGCCAAAGCGGGCGACGCATCGTCTGGGCTTGAGGCTTGATTGCTAGCCGTGCTTTGGCCATCAATGTGGCCTGCCGACGCTTGAATTTTAGAGGTGTGAGCACAGGACGACACGGCAGAAACAAGCACCATGTCCAGCAGCAGTAATCGTATCGTGTTATTTTTCACGGAGGATGTACTCCCAACTTATTGCCAACCTTGCAAGCAAGCAGCGTTGCATCAGGTCGTTCATTCTGCGCTTTGGCCTATAAAAAGCAAGCGATATTTACTAAAAAAGCCAAGTATTTACAATGAGTTAGATTTGACTGACTGGGCCTTAAAAAAACCACCGTGGGCGTTGATGCGCCATGGGATTGAAGGCCATTAAGCGATAAAATATAGCGCCAGGATAGGCAGGATTAAGGTTGATTATGTTGTTGCGCAATGAGCGCTTGTAGAAATTGTGCGATATCCCATTCACAACCACCGCAACCGCTTAAAGCACCGCTGCGTTGTGAAATGGCCTCCACGTCTAAGCCTTGTTTAAACAGCGCTTCAATGTAGGCGCGGGTGGTGCCACTGCACTGGCATAGCACTTCGTCCGCAATAAGGGTAGGCTGGCTACTCATGGTGATTGTTTCGCTAAGCTAAATGCCTTGCATTATAAAGCCTGGATTTTTAATCGATCTAATACCCAGCACAAATAAAGCAAAAAATCCCCCGCGTGCGGCTTAAGAAATGTTGGGGCGCCCAAGAGGACTGGACACAGCAGAGAAATGATCCGGTTTTGTTAATGCCACACACGGCATCGGCGTTGTGAGGGATAATAGCGCCCTCATCACTCTTGCACCATTTTTGGAATTATCGCCATGGAAATTAAGGTCAACTTTCTCGATAAGCTACGTCTTGAAGCCAAGTTCGATGACTTCACGGTGATAGCCGACCAGCCTATCCGATATAAAGGCGATGGCTCGGCCCCCGGCCCCTTTGATTATTTTCTGGCTTCATCGGCCTTGTGTGCGGCTTATTTTGTGAAGTTGTACTGCAACACGCGCAATATCCCTACCGAAAATATCCGCCTGTCACAAAATAATATTGTGGATCCGGAAAACCGTTACCAGCAGATTTTCAAGATTCAGGTCGAATTGCCAGCGGACATTTCTGAACATGACCGCCAGGGCATCTTGCGCGCCATCGATCGCTGTACGGTCAAGAAAGTGGTGCAAGCCGGGCCCGAGTTTATTATTGAAGAAGTGGCCAATCTGGATGCCGATGCGCAGGCCTTGCTGACGATGAACCCGACGGCTGACGCGCTTACCTACATTGCCGGCAAAGATTTGCCCTTGGAACAAACCATCGCCAACATGGCTAGCGTGTTGGCTGGCCTTGGCATCAAGATTGAAATCGCTTCCTGGCGCAATCTCATACCCAATGTGTGGTCCTTGCATATCCGTGACGCGCACTCGCCCATGTGTTTTACCAATGGCAAAGGGTCAAGCAAACAAAGTGCACTGGCCTCAGCCTTGGGCGAGTATATCGAGCGACTAAGCAACAACCATTTCTATGCCGGCGCCTACTGGGGCGAGGACATCGCTAACGCCGCATTTGTGCATTACCCGAACGAGCGCTGGTTCAAGCCTGGCCGTAAAGATGCGCTGCCGATTGAGATTTTGGATGATTACTGTCGGCAAATTTACAATCCCGA
This sequence comes from Methylotenera sp., assembly GCA_005791685.1. Taxonomy (GTDB): domain Bacteria; phylum Pseudomonadota; class Gammaproteobacteria; order Burkholderiales; family Methylophilaceae; genus Methylotenera. Next base: position 7,798 of record SXVG01000073.1, read on the forward strand.
TGGCGATTTGCGTGGATCAAATCTGGTCGACACCAATTCTGGCAATGCGCAGCGCGGTATCTGTTCGCTACCTTATGTGCGTCAGTCGGACGGCGAGGTCGTGTATTTTCCGTCCAACTTGATCGAGAACCTTTACGTCAGCAATGGCATGAGTGCCGGCAACACACTGCTCGAAGCGCAGGTGCAATGCCTGTCGGAGATTTTCGAACGGGCGGTCAAACGCGAAATTATCGAAGGAGAAATCGCTCTGCCGGATGTGCCGCAAGCCGTGCTGGCGAAATACCCTGGCATAGTGGCCGGCATTCAAACCTTAGAAGAGCAAGGCTTTCCGGTGCTGGTAAAAGATGCATCGCTGGGTGGGGTTTATCCAGTGATGTGCGTCACCTTGATGAATCCGCGTACGGGTGGGGTGTTTGCCTCATTCGGCGCGCACCCAAGCCTAGAGGTGGCGCTGGAACGGAGTCTAACGGAATTGCTGCAGGGACGCAGTTTAGAAGGCCTGAACGACTTACCTCAGCCCAGCTTTGTCAGTGAGGCCGTGACCGAACCCAATAACTTCGTTGAACACTTCATTGATTCCAGCGGCATTGTGTCCTGGCGCTTTTTCAGCGCCCAATCCGATTACGATTTTGTTGAATGGGATTTCTCTGGCCAGGGTGAAGACTCCAATGCCGAGGAAGCAGCCACCTTGTTTGGCATTCTCGAAACCATGGGCAAAGAAGCTTACGTGGCGGTGTATGACCAGCTAGGCGCAACGGCTTGCCGGATCTTGGTGCCGGGCTATTCGGAAATTTATCCTATCGAGGATCTGGTCTGGGATAACACCAACAAAGCGCTGTTGTTCCGAGACGATATTTTGAACCTACATGGCCTGGACGATGCCGGCCTAGAAGCGTTGCTTGAGCGTTTGGAGAACAATGAGCTGGATGAGTACGGCGACATCGCCACCTTGATAGGCATCGAATTTGACGACAATACCGACTGGGGCCAACTCACCGTTCTGGAGTTGAAGCTGCTGATACATCTCGCCTTGCAGCAATTCGATCAAGCGCATGAGCTGGTTGGGGCTTTTCTGCAGTATAACGACAACACGGTCGAGCGCGGCTTGTTTTACCAAGCCTTAAATGTGGTGCTGGAGGTGTTACTAGATGACGAGCTGGAACTCGACGACTACACCGTCAACTTCCGCCGGATGTTTGGCCAGGCCAGGATGGAGGCGGTAATGGGCTCAGTGGAGGGCAGCGTACGCTTCTTCGGCTTGACACCCACCAGCATAAAACTGGAAGGGCTAGACCGGCACCAATGCTTAATCGACAGCTACCGGAAATTGCATGCAGCGCGCGCCAAGCACCAGAACGCTTACGAAATGTTGCCATCTGCTTCTCCAAAAAGGACAAGAGAAGGACAAACAGTAAAAACTTAAGGAGTATTTGGGGTGGCTGATGGG
>SXVG01000074.1 GCA_005791685.1 Methylotenera sp.
GGATTTTTCCATGCAAACGCAGGAGGCCCAAGCCGAAGTGGCGCGCATAGAGGCTTTATTAGCCAACCAAAACAAAACCGTGGAACGCAATCAAGTCTTAGTCGATAAGAAATTTATTTCGCAAAACGCCGTGGATAACGATGCCGCCCAGCAAACCGCCTTAAAAGAGCAATTGGCGGGGGCCCGCGCCCGAGTTAACAGCATCAGCCACAACCGCAGCAAAACGCTGGTGTACGCCCCGGCCGCCGGCAAAATAGAAAAGAAATTAATCGATGACGGTGAATTTTTACGGGTCGGCGACCCCATTGTCTTAATCGTATCCTCGCAATTGTTACGCGCCCATTTGCCTTTCCCTGAACAAATAGGCGCACAACTACACGCCGGTTTAAAAGTGCATTTAAGCACCCCCACTAGCTCGCAATCCGTGGATGCGGTCATCCATGAATTAAAACCCATGATTACCGAAGGCAGTCGCAGCGTTGATATCATCGCCGATATCGTTAATGCACCTGGCTGGCAAGCCGGCGCCAGCGTCAATGGCACCGTGGTATTAGGCACACAGGCCGCCAGCATGATGGTGCCTGAACAAAGTGTGGTGCTACGCCCAGCCGGTGAAGTGGTGTACATCGTACGAGGGCAACACGCTTACCAAGCCATAGTCAAAACCGGCATACGGCAGAATGGCTTAATCGAGATCATCCAAGGACTGAACGAAAACGACACCTTAGTCGTCGATGGCGCCGGCTTTTTAAGCGATAAAGCCTTGGTTAAATTAGCCAGTCCGGCGCCAGCTGTCCCTACCCCAAAAAGCTAACAACCCACCATGACCTTGCCTGAACTTTCCATCAAACGCCACGTACTTGCGTGGATGTTGTCTGCCGTCATCGTGCTGTTCGGCATCATCGCCTACCAAAAAATAGGCGTGGACAGAGTCCCGTCTATAGACTTCCCCGTCATCATGATCAACACCACCTTGCGCGGCGCGGATCCGGATGTGGTCGACACCAGCATTACCAGCGTTCTCGAGTCCGCCGTCAATACCACGCCCGGCATAGAACACATACAATCGGCCTCCTCCCCTGGCGTTTCTAGCATCAGCATCACCTTTGCCTTAGATAAAGACATAGACGTCGCTTACAACGAAGTGCAGGCCAAGGTAAATCAAGTGCTTAAACGCTTGCCGGCCGACACCGACCCGCCAGTCTTACAAAAAGTTGACACCAACGCCTCCCCGGTTATTTGGCTGGCCTTAAGCGGCGATCGTACCGTGCAACAACTGAATTTATACGCCAACAATATTCTAAAAAAGAAATTTGAAACCATAGCCGGCGTGGGCGAGGTGACCATAGGCGGGCGCCGTGATCGGGTCATACGCGTCAATGTTGTACCCGAACGCATGGCCGCCTACAAACTCACCGCCAGCGATTTAATCGCGGCGTTTAACAGAGAACATGTGCAATTGCCCGGTGGCTTTTTAGTCAGCGAGCAAGCCGAACAACTGCTCAAACTCGACCTGGAATTTCATACCACCAAAGCCTTATCCGAGTTGGTCGTAAGCCACCGAGGCGGCGCGTCCATACGCTTAAAAGACATCGCCATGGTCGAAGACGGCATTACCGACAACCGCCAAGTAGCCCGTTATAACGGCAAACCGACGGTGGGCATAGGCATGGTAAAAATTGCCAATGCCAATACGGTGGACATCATCAAAGAAGTGGAGCGCCGCTTAGAACAAGACGTACGCCCCAATCTGCCGCCAGGCATGCAACTGGAAGTGTCGACCAATGACGGTATTTTTATTAGGCAATTGGTCGCTTCCCTCAAAGAACACTTGATCGAGGGCACTTTATTTGCCGCCCTCATCGTGTTAATTTTCATGCGTTCTTTCAGCTCCACGCTGATGATATGCCTAGAAATACCGGTGTCCTTACTGGGGGCGATTGCCGTCATGTATTTCGCCGGCTACACCTTTAACAGCATGACCTTGCTCGCCTTGCTACTGTTAATCGGCGTGGTGGTGGACGATGCCATCGTCGTGCGTGAAAGCATATTGCGCCATATGTCTGGCGAAGTGGGCTCAGCGCTCAGCGCGGCAGACCTAAAAAACCCACTGGCGGTGGCCGCCTTTCGCACAAAAACCACAATCTTAGGCAGCAACGAAGTGGTGTTTGCCGTGCTCGCTTCGTCCGCTTCGCTGGTGTGCATATTCGCCCCGGTGATTTTTATGGACGGCATCATAGGCATGTTTTTTGAATCCTTTGCCGTGGTCGTCACCTGCGGCGTACTGGCCTCCTTGTTCGTCTCCCTGACCCTGACACCCATGCTCTGCTCACGCTACCTAAAAGTGAGTCCTAATGAAACCCCAGTCTATTTAGCCATAGGCCGCGCCTTAAATCACTTAGAAAACACTTATAGAAAAATATTAAACAGCGCCCTCCAGCGCCGTGGCCGGGTCTTGCTGTTTACCTTGGTCTTCGTCGCGCTGTCCGGTTATTTATCACTTAAATTTGTGGAAAAAGATTTTGTGCCTGAGGTCGACGAAGGCGGCTTTAGCATCATGGTCAAAACGCCACTGGGATCCAGTCTAGCCTACACCGACGCACGCTTAAAACGGGTGGAGGCCATCATCGCCAGCCACCCAGAAGAAGTGGCCAGTTACTTTGCCTCCATAGGTTCAGGCTCACGCGGCCAAGTCAATCAAGGCCACGTGAATGTCCGTTTAAAACCCAAAGATCAACGTAAGAAAAGCCAACAAACGCTGATTAAAGAACTGAAAAAAGAACTCAACAACATCCCTGGTGTGCGCGCCATTCCATCACCGGCCTCGATTGCCCGTGGTCAGCGTTCAGAAAAATTACAATTCAACATCACCGGCGCCAATTTGCAAGAAATAGGCCGCATCGCGCAAACCCTGCAACAAACCCTGAGCAGCAACAGCGACATAGGCAAGGTAGACGTGGACGTGCAACTGGATTTGCCGCAACTCAAAATTGACATAGACCGCGCCCGTGCCGCCGCACTCGGCTTAAGCGCCCATGACATTGCCAGCGCGATTTCACTCTATGCCGGCGGCATCAATGTGGCCAAATACAACGAAGACTATGGCGATGGTCAGCGTTACGACATACGCCTTAAAGCCGGTGAAAACGAGCTGAAGAATGCCGCGGACTTAAACAAAATTTACTTACGCAGTGGCAGTGGTGAGTTGGTTCGATTGGACGCCGTGGCCAGCTTCAAACAAGAATTGGGTGCCGCCGTGATAGGCCGCTACGATTTGCAGTACGCGGTTAATTTTTACGCCAACCCGAATGTCGCGCTCGGCGATGCGGTCAACACGGTCAAAGCCACCACCGCCAAACTGGTACCGGCCGATTACAAATTAAAATTTACCGGCCAGGCCGAAGAGTTCGGTAAAACCATGAAAAACATGCAGTTTGTTTTCTCTTTAGCGTTTATCTTGCTGTACATGGTATTGGCCAGCCAATTCAATTCCTTTATACAACCGTTTATCATCATGCTGGCACAACCCTTAGCCATCATAGGCGGCCTCATCGCGCTGCTTCTCACCGGCAACACGCTTAACATTTACTCCATGATAGGCTTGGTATTGCTGATAGGCTTGGTGGCTAAAAACTCAATTCTACTGGTGGATTTAACCAACCAACTGGTGGAAAAAGGCGCCAATGTGAACGACGCGCTAAAAGAAGCCTGCCCGATACGCTTGCGCCCGGTGTTGATGACCTCATTAACCATTATTTTAGCCTTGCTGCCGGCGGCGCTAGGCTTAGGTGCCGGCTCTGAAACCAACAAGCCACTGTCGGTGGCCATTATCGGCGGCATGCTATCCTCCACCTTGCTCACCCTAGTGGTGGTGCCTGCCGCTTATTCCATGGTGGCCAGTGGACTGGCCAAGTACCGCATTTGGCAGCTAAGGCCATAAGCCAAACAACAAGGTCTTAGCTCAACCGCCGGTGTGTGACATAAAACGGATAACCGCTGGGCTAGCACGACTGATATCAAAATCGTGGCCCTTGGGCTTAATCTGCATGCTGCCTATGATGGCTTGTTTAAGCGGCCCATCGTCCTCTGGGTAGCCCCTTAATAGCGGCCTTAAATCCACAGACTGCTCTTGCCCTAGGCAAAGGTGCAACTCGCCCTGACAACTAATGCGTACGCGATTACACGCTTCGCAGAAATTATGACTGTGCGGAGAAATGAAGCCTATCTTGCTTTTTTGCTTAGGCACTTGCCAATAGCGTGCCGGACCACCCGTGTTGGCCGTGCTGGCGATTAAATCATAACGGGCGCGTAGCACACGCAAGGTTTGCTCATTGCTGACATAGCGCGCCTGCCTATCCTGCGGCATGGCGCCCAACGGCATTTCTTCTATAAAAGAGATATCCAACTCCTGGGCCATGGCAAAAGCCACTAAATCTACAGCCTCGTCGTCATTAATCCCACGCATGAGCAAACTGTTGAGTTTGATGTTGGCAAAGCCGGCCTGCTTAGCCGCCGCAATGCCGCGCAACACTTTAGCCAGATCTCCAACCCTAGTGATGCGGCGAAAACGCGTCGCATCCAAGCTGTCCAAGCTGATGTTGATGCGTTGCACCCCAGCTTGCTTTAATGCCATTGCATGTTGCTCTAATTGCGATCCATTGCTAGTGAGCACTAACTCATCTAAGCCAGGCAATTGGCCTAAGGCCTCAAATAAGCGCATGGCATTTTTGCGCACCAGCGGTTCACCGCCGGTGATACGGACTTTACTCACCCCCAATTCAACAAACACCTTAACCAAGCGTGCGTACTCTTCTAAGGATAAAACGTCTTCACGGGCTAAAAAAGTAGGCTCGTCGTTCATGCAATAGACACAGCGAAAATCGCACCTATCGGTGATGGATAGGCGCAAATAATTCACTTGGCGACCAAAGCGGTCTACCAGTCTATTCTGGGCTGGTGCATGGGACGGCATAAAAAATTAAAAGGTGTACAAGGCCGTGAGCCAAATAATTTCTTTATCGCCTTTACGGTTCGCATCGTAGACATCGGACTCGCTGAATTTAGCGTATTCCAATTTAGCATTCAACTTGGCATTGACCGGGTAACTGACGCTGGCATCAAACTCGCGGCCGTATTTATCCCCAAAACCGCCAGCGCTGGTACTGGCAAACTGCTTGTCCGATTCAATCACGTGGTACTCGGCGTACAGTTTAACTTTTTCTATGTTGCCGGCCACGCTGACAAAAGTGTCTTTGATGCCTTGTTGCGGCGTCACCAAAAACACGTCCGCCCAACCTTGGAATAAATGGTTGGTGCCTAAAGGCGTTTGAAAAGCATAGCGCCCGCCATTGCTGGACAGCATTTCTTGATCCAACCGCACCGACCAAGTACTGTAAGCCACACCGCCGCCCAATTTATAATAATGGGCATCGATTAGGCCGCTGCCACCACGGTAGTCGTCTTGTTTGGCGTATTCGGCGGTGTACAGCACTTTCCAATCTTGGTTGATTTTCGCCGATCCGTCTAAGCGCAAGCCCAAGGTTTTGTTGCTGGCATCACCAGTAGCGCCTAGTCCATTATTGTTATTTTGGCTCAAGTCGGCCACGTCTACCAAATAGCCGTAGGCGATCAAATGAGTGCTAGGGGTCAGGCGGTACTTGGCATTGACTAAGTCTATATTGCCGCTACGGCGGGCCGTGTTCACTTGCCGCACTTTATCAAAATGGGCGGCAAACAATTCCGTGTTTGGCAGGCTTTTGTTTATCAAGGAAACGCCGTCAAACACCTGCATGTTTTGCCTAAAACCAATGTCGCCGATAAAGCGCACGTTGTCTAAATTCAGTTGTTGGCGACCTAACCGTAGCCTGGTGTTTTTCACCCCGGTCCAATCCACGTACAGTTGATTAATACCGCTGTAACTGGGGTCGACGATATTGGGGTAGCTGCTTTTGCCTGGCTCGGTTAGGTTGTTGCCTCTGTCGTTAAAGTCGTGGTTAAACTCATGCACGTCGGTCAGCTGCGCGGCCAGACTAAAGTCATGCAAAGGCGCGGTTTGCCAACCGATTAAACTGCGTAAGGTGAAGGCGTGGGCCTTATTGGCCAAAGGAACTTGATCGACATGCTCGTAACGCAAGCGGAAGTTGGTCATGGGCTTACCTTGTTGTATCGCTTCCAGCAAATTAACTGGTGCAGGTATCACCTCATCAGCCATAACCGGCCAACTCATCGCGAGTAAACAAGCGGCGGCCAATGGCCGTAAGTTAAGTAAATGGGTCATGGTCTTTCCTCGTTTTCTAAAGTTTGCGTTTGCTGCGAACGATTTGATAAGGGCGCTTGATGTATCCCACGGGCGCGCTCCAGACGTGCACCATACGGGTGAACGGGACCACTAAAAACACCGTCATGCCGAAGAATAAATGGATTTTAAACACGGTATCCACGCCCGCCAGCAAGCTAGGATCAGGGTGCAAATAGACTATGCTTTGCACCCAATCGGCCAGCGCTATCATGACGCTAGGGTTGCCGTGATTGGCATGGCCTATGGACACCGGTATGGTAGACAAACCCAGCAACAAAGTGATGAGCAACCAAGTCAGGATGAATTTATCCGAGCCACGACTGGCGGCCGACACACGGGCATTAAACATACGGCGTAGCCATAATATGATGCCGCCGACCAAACACATGCCGCCAAAAATAGAACCTGCCCAAATGGCCACCATTTGATGCGTCATATCGCTGACACCCAGCCCGGTAAACACGCCATGCGGGGTTAACAGCCCGACCGCATGACCGGCAAAAATGGCCAGTATGCCGACATGAAATAAATTGCTGCCCAAGCGCATATTGGCCTTGGACAACAGCTGACTGGAGTCACTCTTCCAAGTGTATTGCTCGCGGTCAAAGCGCTGCAAACTGCCCAGTAAAAAAACCGTCAGGGCAATATAGGGGTACACGCCGTAAATAAAATTGTGTAAATTCATGTTGTTCTCCTCAAAGGCCGTTATGCGGCCAATTTAGTTAGCGTGGCACGGTTGTCTATAATGGACAGTAGCGCCGCATAGGGACTGGCGGCTTTTTGTAGGTTGTCCGTCAATACCGCCAACACTTTCTTGGCGTCGGACAAAAATACCGTGGCCTCGTTGTCGTCCAAATACGCGGCAAATTCCAGAATTAAGGGCAGGTAATCGGGCAACTCATTGCTCACGAATTCCACCCCGTAATCTTTGTACAGTTCGCCTAAATCGATTAAGGCCGGGCCACGGTTTTTATCGTCACCAAACAAATGGTGGGTCAGATGCAAGCTGTGTTCTGCGGTCATGTCAAAGGTTTGCACGTAATCGGCTTGCAAGTCGGTGAGCGAGTGCTGTTGCATGTACCCCAAGAAGCCCTGCAAGGCCTCGCGTTCGGCGCCATCCAACTCTGGACTCTGCTCAACAAAGTCTTGCAAATCAGGCAGGTACGCGAGCAAATCCTGATCGGGGTAGTCCAATAGCGTCGATAATAATTTGTAAATTTGCATGCTGTTTTCCTTTAAATTTTAACCATTATGTTCGCTAGCAGGCGCCAGTTCTTTAGGCTCTACCGTGTCTTTACGGCGGCGTGGAAATAAAGTGATTTTTGAAACACCGTGTGAACTGTCGTTACCAAAGTTAAAGCCGTTTTGGCCTTGGAATCCAAAGGAGTCGTCCAAGGTTTCTTCGGTATGCCCGGTTGGAATTACAAAACGGTCTTCGTAATTGGCAATGGCAAGGTAACGGTACATTTCCTTAGCTTGCTCTTCAGTAATGCCGGCGGCATCAATCGCCCGGGTATCGACTTGACCTTCGACGTGGATAGACCGTTGGTAACTGCGCATGGCTATCAATTTATTCAAAGCGCTTTCTATGGGCTCGGTTTTACCTGCGGTGAGTAAATTGGCCAAATACTGCACCGGCAAGCGCATGGTACCGGCTACCGGAATCGCCCCATCCGGACCCACGGGCAGATTGCCTTGGTCAATTTGCGATTGCACCGGTGACAAAGGCGGCACGTACCACACCATGGGCAAGGTACGGAATTCTGGGTGCATGGGGAAGGCAATCTTCCAATCCATGGCCATTTTCCAAATCGGCGAATTGCGCGCCGCCGTTAGCCAATCCTCATTGATGCCTTCCAATCGGGCGGCTTTAATGACTTCGGGATCGTTTGGGTCTAAGAATATACGGCGCTGCGCCTCGTATAAATCTTGCGTGTCTTCCATGCTGGCCAATTCTTCAATGCGGTCAGCGTCGTACAACATGATGCCGTTGTAGCGTATGCGCCCCACGCAAGATTCCGAACACACCGTAGGCATGCCCGACTCCACCCGTGGGTAGCAGCCTATGCACTTCTCGGCTTTGCCTGACTCCCAGTTATAGAATACTTTTTTGTATGGGCAAGAGCTGACACACATGCGCCAACCACGGCATTTATCTTGGTCGACCAAGACGATGCCGTCTTCTTCGCGCTTATAGATAGAGCCTGATGGACAGGCCGCCACGCAAGCGGCGTTCAAGCAATGGTTGCAAATACGCGGTAAATACATGTGGAAGGTATTTTCAAACTGACCGTACATTTCCTTCTGGATGTTATCCATATTTTTGTCTTTGCTGCGCTTATGGAATTCGCCGGCTAAATCGTCTTCCCAGTTAGGACCCCATGTAATCTTCTCCATGGATTTACCGGTGATTTGCGAGATAGGCCGCGCAGTCGGCGTCGCTTCAGACAGCGGTGCATTTTGTAAATGCGCGTAGTTGTA
>SXVG01000075.1 GCA_005791685.1 Methylotenera sp.
CTGTTTGGCTTTTGTTGTCGAAGCCAGGGCTTTGCAGCAAGCCTTGTATGCGCGGGTGAAGGCGAGCAATATGCTCACCGTGTTTAATAGTGCTTGTGTTGCCCTTAGCACGACAGCCACTCAAACAAGCGTGCAATTGGCCTGCCAACAAACATTGCACAGTCGTCTGTTAATCGCCGCCGATGGCAGTCAGTCTTGGTTGCGTCAGGAATTGGGCATGGCGGTGCAACAAAAATCCTACCAGCAGCGCGCCATAGTGGCGAACTTTAGAGTTGAACAAGCGCATGCCAATGTTGCTAGGCAATGGTTTTACTGCGACGCGCAGGGTGAGCAGGCTATTTTGGCCTGGTTGCCCTTGGCCGATAACCTCATTTCCATTGTTTGGTCGGTTTCACTGCCGCAGGCGGAGAGGCTGTTGGCCTTGCCGGCGGCGGATTTTAGTCTGGCGTTGATGCAGGCAGGTGGCCATGCGCTAGGGCATATGCAGCTCATTAATACCCCGCAGGCTTACCCATTACGCTTGCAAATAAGCGCCAGTCCAGTGCAAGGCAGCGTGGTGTTGGTGGGGGATGCGGCCCATCAAATCCATCCCATGGCCGGCCAAGGGGTTAATTTAGGTTTTAGGGACGTGATCGATTTGCTGCAAGTCTTGCAAGAAAAAAATCCCTATCAAGCATTAAATGATAGCGGCCTGCTAAAGCGTTATACTAGGCGGAGAAAAGCCGATGTGTTGAATATGCAGTTGCTTACCGACGGTTTGTTTCAGGTATTCGCTAGCCAGAATGAGCTCCTGAAAAGCTTAAGAACTTGGGCTTGGTCTGCGGCTAAACAGCGCCTGATCAAACAAAGGTTGCTGGCGAGTGCGCTTAATCTGTAATGCCTAGCGAGTGCTGAACCGGTCAACCCCCATTTAAATTAGGAGCAGTATGATTAAGAAAATAATGGCTTGTGTTGTATTAAGCAGTATGGTGGGTCTGGCCATGGCCGACGAAGCCAGCCTTAAAAAAGCCGTGGAAGCCGCTTATCCAAAAATCAAGGTGGACAGCGTGAGTAAAACACCTTATGCCGGTTTGTATGAAGTGTTTATGGCTGGGCAAATTATTTATACCGATGAAAAAATGACGTTTTTGATAGCGGAAGGGCGTTTGGTTGACCCTAAGAGCAAAAAAGATTTAACCGCGGAACGCATGGACGAACTGACTAAAATTGACTTTTCCAAGCTGCCTTTAGAGCAGGCCATTAAAGTAGTCAAAGGCAATGGCAGTCGTAAGCTGGTGGTGTTTTCTGATGTGGATTGCCCTTATTGCAAACGCTTAGAGCAAAATGAATTAAGCAATATCAGCGATGTGACCATCTACACTTTTCTTTACCCTATAGCCCAATTGCATCCCGATGCGGCGGCTAAATCCAAAGCCATATGGTGTGCCAGCAACCGCGTTAAAGCTTGGGAGGATTGGATAATGCGCAATCAATTGCCCAAAAATGCACCCAATTGTGACGTGCCTTTGGAAAAAGTCGGTGAGCTGGCCAAAGCGCTGGATATTACCAGCACGCCCACGCTGATTTTTTCCGATGGCAGGCGCATGCTAGGTGCGCAACCGTATAAGGACATCGAGCGGGCGATGCAGGCGGCCGTTAAGAAGTAAGCCTTTGCTTGGCTTAGATGGCTGCGCCCATTTTAAAAATGGGCATGTACATGGCCACCACTAGGCCGCCTATGAGCACGCCTAATACCACCATGATGACCGGTTCCATTAGGCTGGCCAGTGCGGCCACCGCGTCGTCCACTTCGGCTTCAAAGAAGTCGGCGATTTTGCTCAACATGGTGTCCAAGGCACCGGACTCTTCGCCTATGGCGGTCATTTGCAACACCATATTGGGAAAAACTTGGGTATTTTGCATGGCGACGGTAAGGCTGGTGCCCGTACTGATTTCGCGTTGCACATTTTTCGTCGCCTCAAAATACACTTGATTGCCAGCGGCCCCGGCGACCGAATCCAAGGCTTCGACCAGTGGCACCCCGGCAGCAAACATGGTGGCTAAGGTGCGGGCCCAACGCGCAACGGTGGCCTTACGTAGCAGGGGGCCAAAAATTGGAATTTGCAGGATCAGCTTGTCCATGCGCTGTTGCATTTTGAGTGAGCGCTTCCAAGTGTAAAAAAAGAACCAAAGCCCGGCACCTAGCGTGCCAAATATGGCCCACCACCATGCCACAAACACATCGGAAATAGCCATCACCACCAAGGTGGGTAGCGGCAAGTCTGCACCAAAGCCATCAAACAAGGTTTTAAAAGCCGGAATGACGAAGATCATAATGACGCTAACCACGATGAAGGCCACGGCAATAATGGCGATGGGGTAAACCAAAGCGGATTTTATTTTCGCCTTAATGGCCAGAATTTTTTCTTGGTAAGTGGCCAGCCTATCGAGCAAGGTGTCCAGCATGCCGGCTTGTTCGCCGGCGGCGATTAGATTGCAAAAAAGCGCATCAAAATACAGCGGGTATTTTCGAAAGGCGGCGCTCATGCTGCTGCCGGTTTCGATGTCTGCTTTAATGTTCATCAGCAATCTGGCCGCGGCAGGGTTGTTGTGGCCTTTGCCGACAATGTCGAAACACTGCAGTAGGGGGACGCCGGCTTTCATCATGGTGGCCAGTTGGCGGGTAAACAGGGAGATGTCTTTGGCTCTGATGGAGCCCTTGCTGGCAAAACCGCTTATTCTTTTTATTTTGACTACGCTAACGCCTTGGCGGCGTAAGGTGGCATTGACATAAGCGTCGCCAACGGCACGCATTTCGCCTTTTACAATTTTGCCTTTTTTGTCTTTGCCTTCCCAGGCATAGAGCAGGTCTTTTTTATTTTGACTGGGGCTGACCATGCGTGCTTGGACTTTTATTCATTGGTGCAACTCTCAATTTCCGCTATGGAGGTTAAGCCTTGCTTCACTTTTTCCAAGCCGGCTAGGCGCAAATCTTTCACGCCTTCTAATTTTGCTTGATCGGCGATGTCATGCACGGAGCCATTTTTCATAATAAGGCGGCTAATGGCATCGCTCATAGGCATGACTTGATAAATGCCCACGCGGCCTTTGTAACCATCGTTGCAATGCGGGCAGCCACCCAGTTTTGGTCCGTACAGTTGCCAGTTGCCAGCCAAATCGGTTTCGCTAAAACCAACGCCCAGCAAGGCTGCTTTGGGTACATCCATGGGCACTTTGCAGCTAGGGCACAGCCGGCGGGCTAGGCGCTGGGCGGTAATAAGGGATACGGCAGCGGCAATGTTAAACGGTGCGACGCCCATATTGATGAGGCGTGTTAATGTCGCTGGGGCGTCGTTGGTGTGCAGCGTTGCCAGCACCATGTGGCCAGTGGATGCCGCTTTAATGGCCATGTCGGCGGTTTCTAAATCACGAATTTCGCCTATCATGATGATGTCGGGATCTTGGCGTAAAAAGGATTTTAATGCGGCGGCAAAGCTTAGGCCTTGTTTGTCATTGACGTTGACTTGGTTGATGCCGGCCAGTGGAATTTCGCAAGGATCTTCAGCCGTTGCGATATTCACCCCAGTGTTATTTAAGATGCTTAAACAGCTATAAAGGGACACGGTTTTGCCTGAACCGGTGGGTCCTGTGACTAAGACCAAACCATGCGGCCTGTGGATGGCGTTTAGCAGGGCGGCTTTTTGCTCGGGCTCGTAACCCAAAGCATCGATGCCTAGGCTGGCACTGGCGGGATCTAAAATGCGCATGACAATTTTTTCGCCATGTATCATGGGTAGGCTGCTGACCCGAAAATCCACGCTACGGGATTTAGATAAGGTCAGTTTCATGCGGCCGTCTTGCGGTATACGCTTCTCAGCAATGTCCATATTGGAAATCACTTTAATGCGGGAAGCCAATTTTTCCTTAATGGCCAGCGGCGGTTAGCTTATTTCGCGCAAAATGCCATCTATCCGGTAACGTACCCGATAAAATTTTTCATAGGGTTCAAAATGCAGGTCCGAGGCCCCCATGTGGATGGCGTCCAATAGCATTTTATTTAAAAACTTAACCACCGGGGCATCGTCAATTTCTGGCGTTTGCAGTTCGCTGTCTTCGCCGGGGTAAGTCTGCTCCAGTACGTCCAATGCGTCATCGGCCAATGCAAACGTTGACATGCTGCTGTCACTGGCGGCAACAAGTTTAGCGATCCATTTGCCCAGTTTGTCGTCTTCAACCACCACCGGCGATAAGCTCATGCCCATTAAAAATTGCACGCTATCCAGGGCATGCAGGTTGCTTGGGTCGGATACGGCCACAAACAACACATTGTTGCGTACTTGCAGCCCCATTACCCTATGCATTTGCATTAAATTAATGTCGATTTGCTTGACCGGCAGTTGCTCGGCATCAAACGCGTCTAAATCAAAATACGGGAAGCCGAAGGCTAACGCAGAGGTCTGGGCGATGATTTGTGGGTTTAATTTTTTGCTTAAAATCAGTTGGGTGATGAACGGATTTTTAGCGGCATTGGCCTGTGTTTGTATGGCATGGGCGTCTTCTTCAGAGAGTAATTTCTCCTGGATCAGCGACCGAGCTAAACCGCTCAGTTTTGATGATGAAGTGGCAGTGGCCATAACATTAGGGGCGAATAATGGGTGGGTCTAATTTAGATGCAGATAAGCCATTGTAAACCATTACGAAAGAATAGGTTGCAGTTCCGCCCAAGCCCGCTTTTGTGCTAAACGTCTCTTTTATGAGGGCCGCCTTTGGGCAGGATCTTAATTGCCTAAGACCCCGCCAATGGGCATTACATATGAGCAATGATTTCTTCGGCAAATTGCGCGGTGCCCACTTGGCTGGCCCCTTGCATTTCGCTGGCAAAATCGCCGGTGACCCGTTTGGCTAGGATGGCTTTGGCTACGCCTTGTAGTACCAAGTCGGCGGCTTCGGTCCAGCCTAAGTGACGCAACATCATTTCCGCGGAAAGGATAATCGAGCTGGGATTAGCCAAGTCTTTGCCGGCAATTTTCGGGGCGGTGCCATGGGTGGCTTCAAACATGGCTACTGTGTCACTGAGATTGGCGCCCGGGGCTATGCCTATGCCGCCGACTTGTGCGGCGAGGGCGTCGCTCATGTAATCGCCATTTAGGTTAAGCGTGGCCACCACGTCATAGTCTTGTGGGTGCAATAAAATTTCTTGTAAGAAGGCATCGGCGATGCAGTCTTTAATGATGATGCCGTTAGGCAATTTGCACCATGGACCCCCGTCAATTTCAATGGCGCCGAATTCTTGCTTGGCCACTTCGTAGCCCCAATCCCTAAATCCACCCTCGGTGAATTTCATGATATTGCCTTTATGGGCAATGGTGACCGAGCGTCTGTTGTTGTCTATGGCGTATTGTATGGCTTTGCGGACCAAGCGTTTACTGCCGTCTACGGAGACTGGTTTGATGCCTATGGCGGACGATGCCGGGAAGCGTATTTTCTTACGCATGCCCATGTCGCTGATAAATTGTATGACTTTCTCGGCTTCCGCTGTGCCCGCTGCCCACTCTATGCCAGCATAAATGTCTTCGGTGTTTTCGCGGAAAATCACCATGTCGGTCTTTTCTGGATGCTTGACTGGGCTAGGCACGCCAGTGAAGTATTGCACAGGACGTAAGCACACATACAGATCCAGTTCTTGGCGTAGCGATACATTCAAGGAGCGTATGCCCCCGCCTACTGGGGTGGTTAATGGGCCTTTAATGGATACCACGTAGTCGCGCACTGCCGCCATGGTTTCTGCCGGCAACCAGGCATTTTCGCCATAGACTTGGGTGGCTTTTTCTCCTGCGTAGACTTCCATCCAAGCAATTTTTCTGCTGTTCGCATACGCTTTGCTAACGGCAGCGTCCACTACTTTAATCATGGGCGGTGTGATGTCTGCCCCTATGCCATCGCCCTCAATAAATGGGATAATGGGGTGATTGGGCACCTTGAGGCTGTGGTCGGCGTTAACGGTAATTTTTTCGCCGCTTGCGGGTAGCTTAATTTTTCCAGTAAGACTATTTTTTGCGAGCATTTATTTTTCCTAAGTGGATGATTTTGATAATTTTTGCGTAGGCCATGATTATTTTATTTAACAAACCGTTTAACGTAGTGTGCCAATTTAGTCCGCACGAGCAACACCCTAGCTTAAAAGACTTTATTGCTATACCCAAGGTGTACGCTGCCGGCCGTTTGGATACGGACAGTGAAGGTTTGCTTATTTTAACCGATGATGGCTTGTTGCAACACCGTTTAAGTGATCCCAAGCACAAAGAAATTAAAACCTATTGGGTGCAGGTAGAAGGCGTGCCGACCGATGCGGATTTGGCACCCTTAAGGGTAGGCGTGACCTTGTCTGACTTTGTGACCAAGCCGGCGACGGTGAATTTAATGGCGGAGCCGGCGCTGCTGTGGCCTAGGACCCCGCCCATACGTGAACGCAAGGCCATTCCCACCAGTTGGTTAGAAATTAAAATCAGTGAGGGTAAAAATCGCCAAGTGCGGCGCATGACCGCTCACATAGGCTATCCCACCTTACGATTGATCCGCTATGCCATAGGCCATTATTGCTTGGATGGCATTGCTGGCGGCGAGTATAAGGTAGTCGCCGCATGAAGCCGGTTGCGATTTTTACCCATGCCGCCCACGAAGGGCCAGGCTTTTTCGCCACCTTCTTAAGTGAGCATAGTATTCCTAGCGTCTTGTTTGACACTAGGAATCTGGCCAGTTTGCCCAGTTCGGCATTGGATTTTAGCGGCATCGTGTTAATGGGTGGTCCCATGAGTGTCAACGATGACTTGCCATTCATCGCGCCGCTGTTAAATTTAATCCAGCAAGCCATGGCCGCCGACATCCCCCTGCTGGGCCATTGTTTGGGCGCGCAGTTGATGGCTAAGGCAAGCGGTGCGCAAGTGAGTAAAAATCCGTTAAAAGAGATAGGTTGGGCAGCCGTCACGGTAACGGACAATGAAGTCGCTAGGCATTGGTTTGCTGAAATTGAAAGTTTTAATGCCTTTCATTGGCATGGCGAAACTTGGGACGCGCCTGCGGGCGCCAGTCATATATTGGCCAGTAAGCATTGCCACAATCAAGCCTATGCCATGGGTAAGCATTTGGCTTTGCAATGCCACATTGAAATGACCGCGGACATGGTGCGGGACTGGTGCGAGCAGGGGGCGGATGAGTTGCGCGAGGCAAGCAGCAGTCCAGCCGTGCAGCAAGCCGACGACATGCAAGTTAACTTAATTTTACATTGTTTTTTTCTGCATAAAGTGGCTAGGCAGCTTTATGGGCAGTGGATTAAAGGCTTGCTGTAATGTCCATCAGCAGTATGTTAAAATCGAACAAATTTTTAAGAGAAATCCATTATGTCGGGTAATACCATAGGAACGCTATTCACCTTAACCTCTTTTGGTGAATCACACGGCGCGGCCATAGGAGGCGTGGTGGACGGTTGCCCGCCGGGCTTGGAGCTGTCGGCGGAAGATTTGCAAGTGGATTTGGATAGGCGCAAGCCAGGCACGTCGCGCCATGTGACGCAGCGTCAAGAAGCCGACGCCGTGGAAATATTGTCCGGGGTGTTTGAAGGTAAAACCACCGGTGCGCCCATAGGCTTACTCATACGCAATACCGATCAGCGCAGCCAAGACTACTCCAAAATCATGGACACCTTTAGGCCTGGCCATGCCGATTACACCTATAGCCAAAAATACGGTGTGCGCGATTACCGGGGTGGCGGTCGCTC
The DNA here is from genome assembly GCA_005791685.1 of Methylotenera sp. Classification (GTDB taxonomy): domain Bacteria; phylum Pseudomonadota; class Gammaproteobacteria; order Burkholderiales; family Methylophilaceae; genus Methylotenera. The sequence goes on from SXVG01000075.1 coordinate 7,754, forward strand.
CAGTGCGCGGGAAACGGCGATCCGCGTAGCGGCCGGCGCCATTGCTAAAAAATGGCTGAAGCAGCGTTTTGGGGTGACGGTGAGGGCGTACATGAGTCAACTGGGCAACATTGAAATTCCCTTTGTCAGTTGGGATGCGCTGAATCAGCCTGGCAATGATTTCTTTGCCCCCAATCTGGCGATATTGCCACAATTGGCCGATTATTTGGATGAAGTGCGCGCCGCCCGCGATTCCGTGGGCGCGCAAATTACCGTATTGGCGGAAGGCGTGCCGGTAGGTTGGGGTGAGCCGGTGTTTGATCGATTGGACGCGGAAATTGCCTACGCCATGATGAGCATTAATGCGGTTAAGGGTGTGGAAATTGGCGCGGGTTTTGCTGCGATCGCCCAGCGTGGTAGCGAGCATTCCGATGAAATGACCCCGCAAGGCTTTCTCAGCAACCATGCAGGCGGTATTTTGGGTGGCATATCTACCGGTCAAACGGTGCGCGTGAATGTGGCTTTAAAACCCACTTCCAGCATTCCGCAAGCACGACGGTCCATAGACAAAAATGGTCAGGCGGTTCACATGGAAACCACAGGTCGCCATGACCCTTGCGTGGGTGTGCGAGCAACCCCTATAGTCGAAGCCATGCTAGCCTTGGTGTTGATGGATCATGCCTTACGTCACCGTGCACAAAATGCCGATGTGCAAAGCCACACACCTAAAATCGCTTAATTTTGCTTTATGCCGGTGCCCGGGCTCAGGTCATGGCTGATTTTTACCATAAAGCCATGGCTTAAGGCCGTGACGCTTGGCTTATTGGCCTGATGCTCCCATGCACACCCAACTTCATTTTAGGCTGTCACGCTTTTACTTTATTTATTACTTCTTTGTCGGTGCGTTTGTGCCGTATTGGGGTTTGTATCTCAAGTCTGAGCAGTTTAGTCCAGCCGATATCGGCATACTCATGTCGCTGTTTCAAATCAGCCGTATTTTCGCGCCTAACTTTTGGGGTTGGTTGGCCGATCACACCGGTAAGCGCGCGCAGTGGATTAAGTTAACGGCTTTCTTGGGTTTGTGCGGCTTTACCGCGGTATTTTGGGCGCATGGCTTTTTTTGGCTATTTTTCGTGATGGCGGCCTTGAGTCTGTTTACCAGCTCCACTTTGCCCTTGGCTGAATCCTTGACCTTAGCGCATTTGGCTACCACCAATGGCCATTACAGTCGCATACGCATGTGGGGCTCCTTAGGGTTTATCGTGGCCGCCGTGGTGCTGGGATTCTTGATTGATTTTGCCGGCATACAGAGCTTGTTGTGGTTTTTACTTATCGTACAGATGGCCTTGTTTGCCCTGTCGTTTGACTTGCCTGATCCTAGCGTGGCGCCGCACACGCACGATGACTATTCCATTTGGCAATTAATCCGCCAGCCCAATGTGATTGCCTTGCTCATTGCTTGCGCCTTGATGGTGACCGCCCATGGCGTACTTTATAATTTTTATTCCATTTATTTGAGTGATCATGGCTACAGCAAAAGCGTCATAGGGCTATTGTGGGCGCTGGGGGTGGTGTGCGAGATTGCTATCTTCATGGCCATGCCAAAAATCATGTTGCGCTACAGTTTAAAAACGATATTGCTTGTCAGTCTAGCGCTGGCCGTGTTGCGGTTTGGCATGATAGGCATGGCGGTTGATAATGTGCTGTTGCTATTGCTGGCGCAAACTTTACATGCGGCCACGTTTGGCAGTTTTCATGCAGCGTCCGTTGAAGTGATTGCCCGATTTTTTAATGGCCGCCATCAAGCCAAAGGTCAGGCCATATACAACAGCGTGGCCTACGGCATAGGCGGTACGCTAGGTGGCGTGGCCGGCGGCTATGCCTTGCAATATTTGGGTGGCCAGCAAACCTTTATGCTGGCCGCTATTTTCCCTTTATTGGGGCTGTTGGTGGTGGCTTTAGGCCTCAAACTAAGCGCCCAGCCACAGCAGGCCAGTTTGTTCGGCTGAGATTTTAAGGCGACTTGCGTTTGTCGTGGGTGATCAGCGCATAGGCTGAATGGTTGTGTATGCTTTCGAAGTTTTCACTTTCCACCGTATAGGCGACGATGCGTTTTTCTGCGGAAAGTTGTGCCGCCACATCCCGCACCATGTCTTCGACAAATTTTGGGTTGTCGTAAGCGCGTTCGGTGACAAATTTTTCGTCCGGGCGTTTGAGTAAGCCGTACAACTCGCAAGAGGCTTGTTTTTCAACCAAGTCTATGATGTCTTCTATCCAAATAAAATCATTAATCAGCGCCGTGACCGTGACATGGCTACGTTGGTTGTGTGCACCGTAGTTGGATATTTTTTTGCTGCACGGGCAGAGGCTGGTCACCGGCACCAAGACTTTTACGGTAATGTCAAATTGACCTTGATTGATCTCGCCTATGAAGGTGACTTCGTAATCCAGCAAGCTTTTTACCCCAGAGACAGGGGCGGCTTTATTGACAAAGTAAGGGAAGGTCATTTCTACGTGACCGGACTCGGCTTCTAAGCGCTTGACCATTTCGCGCAATATCGTTTCAAACGATTCCACCGAAATAGCGTGTTCGTTCACGTTGAGTATCTCGACAAAGCGCGACATGTGCGTGCCTTTGAATTGCTGTGGCAGATGCACGTACATATTGAACACGGCCACCGTGTGTTGCTCGCCAGCCGATTTGTCTTTTACGACAATGGGATGGCGTATGGCTTTAATGCCGACTTTATCAATGGCGATGTGACGGGTATCCACGGTGTTTTGCACGTCTTCAATCGCGCTGCTGGGTGTAGCTTTATTCATGTTTACTTCCTGGTAAGCGGGCAATAGTTGAGTATAACACTAGGGTATTAGTCGCGCAATTGCGCGGTGTATGCCTTCTGCGTCTAGACCGCATTCTGCCAACATGGTTTCGTGTACGCCGTGCTCTATGAATTGATCGGGCAAACCTAAACACAGGGTGTTGATGGCGGGTTTGTTGGGTGACTGCATCGCTTGCAGCGCTTCAATAACGGCTGTGCCAGCGCCGCCCATGACCGCGTTTTCTTCCACCGTCACTATTAGGCTGTGATCCAAGGCTAATTTTTCTATGAGCGCTTGGTCTATCGGCTTAACAAAACGCATGTTGACCACCGTTGCATCGAGTTTTTCCCCGGCTTGCAAACAGGCGCCAAGCATGCTGCCAAAACTTAAGATGGCTATCTTTTGTTTTGCGCCGCTAAGACGCTTGATTTCCGCTTTACCTATGGCGATGGCTTGCATGGTTTGTTGGATGGTGGCGCCTGTGCCACTGCCGCGTGGGTAGCGCACGGCCGCCACACCGTCATACTGGAAGCCGGTGTAGAGCATTTGTCGGCATTCATTTTCATCGCTGGGCGCCATAATGAGCACATTGGGAATGCAGCGTAAATAGCTTAAATCAAAGCTGCCGGCATGGGTGGGACCGTCTGCGCCGACTAAGCCGGCGCGGTCTATGGCCAATAGCACGGGTAAGTTTTGCAAGGCGATGTCGTGCACCAACTGGTCATATGCCCGCTGTAAAAAAGTGCTGTATATGGCCACCACCGGTTTTAAGCCATCACAGGCCATGCCGGCGGCAAAGGTTAAGGCGTGCTGTTCGGCGATGCCCACATCAAAATAACGCTGCGGGTATTTAGCGGCAAAGGCGTTAAGGCTAGAACCGTCGCACATGGCCGGGGTGATGCCGATGAGGCGTTCATCTTTAGCCGCCATGTCGACCAACCACTCACCAAATACTTGCGTGTAGGTTTTTTTGCCGGCATGGGCAAGCAAGTCGCCATTGCAAGGATCAAATTGGCCTATGCCATGAAATTTATTGGGGTCTTCCTCTGCCGGCTCATAGCCTTTGCCTTTTTGCGTGACGATGTGTAAAAATTGCGGGCCTTTTAATTGCTTGATATTGTGTAAGGTGTCTATCAAGGTGTCTAAATCATGGCCATCAATCGGGCCTATGTAGTTGAAGCCAAATTCTTCAAATAAGGTGCTGGGTAACACCATGCCTTTCACGTGTTCTTCGGCACGCTTGGCAAATGCCATCATGGGCGGCATGGCGGATAGAATTTTTTTGCCGGATTTCTTGATCGAGCCATAAAAGCGACTGGACAGTAATTTGGATAAATAATTGTTCAAAGCGCCGACATTGTTGGAGATGCTCATGTCGTTGTCATTGAGTATGACCAATAGGTTGGCATCCATGCTGCCGGCGTTATTCAGGCCTTCAAAGGCCATGCCGGCGGTCATGGCGCCGTCGCCTATGATGGCAACAGCGCGGCGCTCAAGGCCGGCTTTTTGGGCGGCGATGGCCATGCCCAGGGCGGCGGAGATGGACGTGCTGGAGTGGCCGGTGCCAAAGGCGTCGTATTCGCTTTCGCTGCGCCTAGGAAAGCCGGCTATGCCTTTTTCTTTACGTAGAGCGGCCATGGCCTCACGTCTACCGGTTAATATTTTGTGTGAGTAGGTTTGGTGGCCCACGTCCCACACCAACCTATCATCGGGGGTGTTAAACACATAGTGCAAGGCGATGGTGAGTTCCACCACGCCTAAGTTGGAGGCCAAGTGGCCGCCGGTTTTGGCCACGCTGTCTATAATAAAGGCGCGCAACTCTGCCGCCAGCGATTTGAGTTGCGGGCGCGTTAATGACTTAAGTTGCGCTGGGCTATCTATGCTTGCAAGTAATGACGTCACCTAAAGTAGTCCTAAATGGATGCTGGCAAAGTGAAAATTTAAGCCTGTTGGCATTAAAAACTGCGCTGGCTAATGTAGCCGGCCAGCTCCCTTAAACGTTGTGCTTTGTCGCCCAATGGGGCAAGGGCGGTTATGGCTTGCTGGTAAAGGGCTAGTGCGTGCTGCTTGGCCGCTGGTAGGCCCAAAATGGTGACGTAGGTCGGTTTGTTGCTGTCGGCGTCTTTACCGGCTGTTTTGCCTAGGGTGAGGCTGTCTGCCTCCACGTCCAGTATGTCGTCCACCACTTGAAAGGCTAAGCCTATGTTGCGGGCAAAATCGCGAATGGCCAGCAGTTCGGCATCGGATGCACTGATGGCGCCGAGTAAGATGGACGCTTGAATCAGGGCGCCAGTTTTCATTTGATGCATGGTGACCAGTTCGGCTAGGCTGAGTGTTTTGCCTATAGAGGCCAAGTCTATGCCTTGGCCACCGGCCATGCCGGTTGAGCCGGTGGCTTGTGCCAAAATGTGCACCAAGCGCATTTGTTGATAAGCCGTCAGTTGGCTATGGGCATAGAGTTGCGGCGCGGAGATGACTTCAAAGGCTAAGGTTTGCAAGGCATCGCCGACCAGCAAGGCGGTCGCTTCATCGTATTGTTTGTGGCAACTGGGTTTGCCACGCCGCATGTCGTCATCGTCCATGCACGGCATGTCATCGTGCACCAAGGAATTGGCGTGTATCAGTTCGACCGCGCAAGCTGCCGCATCGGCTATTTGCGGCTCACAGGCAGACAATTCTGCCGCGGCATAACACAGCAGTGCGCGTATGCGTTTGCCGCCATCTAATGCGCTGTAACGCATGGCGCTATGCAAGGTGGTGGGCTGGACATGGCTGGGCGGCAGGAGCTGTTCCAGCCTTTGTTCGGTGCGCTGTTGTTGGGCGGCCACCCAGGCAGCAAAGTCTTGCTCGGTTTTACCTACTCTGCTTAAATTGGGTATCATGATGGCGCTTGACCTTGGTAGGGCAGTAGCTGCTTGCCATCATTTAATATTTGCACTTGTTGCTCTACTTCCAGCAGGGATTTTTGACAAAACTGCAATAAGCGGTTGCCACGTTGGTAGGCGGCCAGGGAAGCTTCTAAGGGCATTTGCGCGGATTCCATTTGCGCCACTATTTGCTCTAATTCGGCGTAGGCTTGCTCAAAATTGAGCGGTAGCGCCCCAGATTGCTCGCTGGGCTCGTGCTTGTTAGGCGTTGATTTGGCTGTGGTCATGGCAATAATGTATGGGTTGGCTAAGGCTATTCTACCAAATCTTGCGGCAAAACTTGTTTTAAAAATAGTCGAATGTCATTAATTTCTTCTGCACAAACAGTATGTGCCATCGGGTATTCGTGCCATTGCACGGTAAAACCGGCGGCCTGCAGTGCCAGCCGTGAGAGTTGGCAGGTGCTCAAACGAATGATTTCATCCTGGCTGCCGTGGGCCATGAAGATAGGCGTAGTGCGATTTGCCGCTTGAGCGTATTCACTGAGTTGATTTTTAAGGGGTAAGTAGGTGGACAGGGCCAGCACGCCGGCTAATTTGTGCGGGTAGCGGGTGGCCGTATGGAGAGCGATGGCCCCGCCTTGTGAAAAGCCCGCGAGGACGATGCTATCGCTGGTCACACCTAGTTTCATTTCATTTTCTATCAGCTGATGCACATACTGTTCGCTGGTTTGGATGCCGGTCTCGTCTTCTTGGCCGTCGCCCGTGCTGCCATACAAATCGTACCAAGCCGGCATAATGTAGCCATTATTGCGGGTAATAGCCAAGTTAGGCGCGTGCGGCAAAACAAAACGCAGCCGGGGTAAATTTAATTTTTCCACTATCGGGGCAAAATCGTAGCCGTCTGCACCTAGGCCGTGTAGCCAAATCACACTGGCGTTTATTTTTGCTGCTGTTGGCACGGCTTAATACTAAAGCGGGTGGGTAGTTTATGGTGGTCATGGTGGTTAATATTAACATGATAGTCAATATTAAAAGCTATCCAAGGGAGGAGATAGGGGCTGGACTGTTAAATAAGTGGGATATGCATTATGCTGTTTCCATGATCGTTAAATCACAGACATGGTATTTAATAAAACCAATGAATCCCACCCTGCCTATGACGGCGCTGTTTATCTAGACATGAATAGGCTTAAATTTTTAAGCGGGTTCATGGCCGTGCGCGTCGGGTTGAGTCTGGCGATGGTGCTGCTCATGTTGCTGCATGTCAGTGGTATAGGGTCTTGGTCAGCGCTTAATAAGCTGGAGCTTTTTGCCTACGATACGCGGCTGACCATGAGCATGCCCAATAGCCTTGATGAGCAGATAGTCATCATTGATATCGATGAGAAAAGCCTCAAACAGCAAGGCCATTGGCCTTGGCCTAGAAATAAACTGGCCGGTTTAGTCGATACCTTGTTTGATGATTATCAAGTGGCCGTTTTAGGCATGGACATGGTGTTTGCCGAGCCGGATCTAAGCTCAGGCTTGCAGGGAATGCAAGCCATACAACATCAGCATTTTAGTCAAGATAGCGCGCTAGCTGCTGCCATAGACAAGCTCAGTCCCAGCTTAGACTACGATCTAATGTTTGCGAACAGTTTAAACGGTCGCAAGGTGGTGTTGGGCTATGTTTTTTTGCAGGATGGCGTTGGCGGTGAAGTCGGCAGTTTGCCTGCGCCCGTGCTGTCGGCCTCGGTCTTTAAAGGTCAGCCTGTAGACTTAATGCAGGCCGCTGGCTACAGCGGCAATTTGCCGGCCTTGCAAGCACACGCTTATGCGGCCGGCCATATTAATGCCAGCCCGGATCAAGACGGCATTTCCCGCAAGCTTCCCATGTTGGTGCAATACCGCGATCAGGTTTATGAAGCGTTTTCCAGTGCCGTGGCCAGAGCGGCTACTGCTGGCCCTAGCATGCCCTCAGCCAATGTGCCTAGTGCTATTTTAGCCGATGCGGAGTGGCTGAAGATTGCTAACAACAGCATGCCAGTGAGCGGGGAAATGGCGGCATTGATTCCTTATCGAGGCGTACAAGGCAGCTTTCGCTACGTTTCTGCCACTGACGTATTGGCGCGCAAAGTGGACAAAGCGCTGCTTAAAAATAAAGTGGTCTTACTCGGCACCACTGCCGCTGGCTTGATGGATTTACGGGCCACGCCTATGCAAAACGTCTACCCTGGGGTGGAAGTGCAGGCCAGCATGATAGCCGGCATATTGGCCGGTAATATCAAACAACAGCCGGCTTATACGCAAGGCGCGGAGTTTGTTTTACTGTTGTTACTAGGCTTGCTGTTGGCTTTAGCCTTACCCAAATTAAGCCCTGGCTCGTCGAGTGTGCTGACTTTGCTCTGCCTGGGCTGCATTTTAGACTTAAATGTGTGGGCTTGGCAGCAGGCTAATTTGGTGCTGCCGCTGGCAACACCATTAGTCCTGGTGGTCGCCCTGTATTTTTTCAATATGGCTTACGGTTTCTTTTTTGAGTCGCGGCTTAAGCGTCAACTGAGCCATTTATTTGGCCAATACATTCCGCCGGTGTTGGTGGAAGAGATGGCTAAAAACCCGCAGTCTTTTAGTTTGGCCAGCCAAAGCCGGGAAATGACTGTGCTGTTTTCTGACGTGCGTGACTTTACCGCCATCGCCGAAGCCTTAGATCCTCAGCAGTTAAGCCTATTCATGAATCAGTTTCTCAGTCCTATGACGCAGCTCATACACCAGCATAGAGGCAGCATAGATAAGTCTATGGGCGATGCCATCATGGCGTTCTGGGGCGCCCCTATGCCGGATAATCAGCACGCAAAACATGCCTTGCAAGCAGCGCTGGCCATGACCGCGGCGCTCAGCAGATTGCAAAGTGACTTTGCCGTGCAAGGCTGGCCCAGCATACGCATAGGCATAGGCTTGAACACGGGGGAAATGGTGGTGGGTAATATGGGCTCAACGTTTCGCATGGCTTACACCGTGCTCGGGGATGCGGTGAATTTGGGCTCGCGTTTAGAGGGTTTAACAAAATACTATGGCGTGGACATTATTTTGAGCGAGCACACTAAAACGCAAGTGCCGGAGTATGTGTATCGTGAATTGGATAGGGTGCGGGTTAAAGGTCGGGCGCAGCCATTGGCGATTTTTGAACCGATTGCGCTGCTGGAACACGTTGATGCAGACACCTTGGCGCACTTAAATCTTCATCATGAAGCGCTGGCCCTGTACCGCCGTCAAGATTGGGACGGGGCAGAACCGTTATTGCTGCGCTTGCAAAAATGGCAGCCGCAATCTGGTTTATACGCCTTGTATTTAGAAAGAATGGCGCATTTTAGGGAAAATCCGCCTAGTGCCGATTGGGATGGCGTGTTTAATTTTGAGAAAAAATAAACGGCGTTTTGCAAAATCTGCGAAACGCCGTGGTGTAAGGTTTTAGACTTAAGTTAACTATGTAGGGCTTAAGGCATTACACTTTAGGTAGGAATTTAGAGCTGATGGTGCCGCCCACGGTCCAGCTGGTACCGGCATCGGCACTGCATGCGGCGGTGTAAACGATGGTTTGACCGGCGGTGACACCTGAGCCTATGGCTTTCATGACTATGGTGACCGTGGCCGCCGTGGCAGACGAGCCATCAGCCGTGACTGAGGTAGTGTATTTGCCGGTAATCGCCGTGTTGGTGCCTAAGCCCAATGAAGCGTTATCGCTGTCAGCTGCAAGGCTGGCTTCGCTACAGGCTATGCCTACCGCCGTCAGCGCTGGTGTGGCTAAGCTGACGGCTTCCTGTACCTTGGCTCGGGTGGTGTAGTCTTGGTAAGCGGGTAGGGCGATGGCGGCTAAAATGCCGATGATAGCCACCACTATCATGAGCTCGATTAAAGTGAAGCCTTGTTGTTTTTGCATGGTTATTCCCTTTATAAAAAAAATAAAATAGGCTTAAAATCACATTCGATTTAAGCCTATTGGCTACCGAGCACTATGCAACAGCCGCCAATGACTAGCATAGTGCCCGATATAAGGCCGTGCTGGGAATTTATTTTTATAAAGTTATTTGGCGGTTTCGGCCACTTTTTTTAAGTTGGCTAAGCCGGCATCAAAAATATCGGTGATGGCTTTTACCGCGGTGGCGTCATCTTGACCTTCTGGAATAGGCGGGTTTAATTTGTATAAACGGTAAAAGCGGCCCACCCAAGTGACGGTGCTTTCCCCAGCATTCGGGCCTTTGCTCACGGCCATGCTGGCATTGAAATCGGTCAGCGGTAGGGTGCCAGAAATGATTTCGTATTTCATGCGCATACCGTCGTTATCGACGCCGCGTAATTTTTCGTAAACGTTGCCGCCACTTTTAAAGGTCAGCGTTCTGAAGTTGTCTTCACCCACTTTTTCCAATTTAGAGCTGGCGACACCAGGCAGCCATTGCTGTGCGTTGCCGAAATCTTTAACCATAGCCCAAACTTTGGCCGGATCTGCTTTGATCGTAACGGATTTTTCAACTTTCTGTGGTGACGGGCCGTGAGCACTTGCCAGGTTGGGCAGCAAGCCAATGCTTAAGCTTAAGGTCAATAGGGCTAAAATCTTTTTCATTTTGTATTTCTCCGTGGCTTTCAAATTGAGAGTGATTGATAAAACAGCAGAGCATTATAAAGGAGAACGGTGTTTTTTTAAAACACGCTGCCGCCTAAAATAGTGTTGGTATGCTTATTCTGGCAGCAGGATAAATTGGCCGAAGGCGCGGCTTTTTTCACCGGTTTTAATGACAGCTATTAGTTGATGCGTGTTAGTGTCGATGACGCTGACGTTGTTGCTACCCCAGTTGGCGACGTAGGCGCGCTGGTTGATAGGGTCTAGGCTAATGCCTTCTGGGGTGCTACCCACCGCTATGGTCTTAATGGTTTTATGGCTGCTCAAGTCTATGACGGACACGCTGTCATCTTGAGTGTTGCTCACGTACAGCGTTTTTTCGTCGCTGCTGATGGCCGCACAATAAGGGTGGTAGCCCACTTTTATTTTTTGCTGGCGCCAAGTCTTGCTGTCGATGAGGCTAACGCTGTCCTCTTTGACGTTGACGCTGACCAAGAGTTTGCCGCTGCTGCTGACGGTTAAACCAAACGGGTGCGCGCCTACTTTGATGCGTTTCTTGATGGACAGCGTAGCGGTGTCCACGACGGCGATGTCGTCGCTATCTCGATTGCTAATATACAGCCATTGATTGTTTGGACTGACCACTAAACCGGCGGGGGCATCCCCCACTTGGAGTTCGCGTATGTGCTGTGGCTGCTGGGTATTGATGGCCAGCACTTTGTTGGCAAACCAATCGGCGACGTAAAGTACCGCGCTGTCTGCAGATAAGGCCAAGCCGACTGGCGAGCCATGAATTTTTATGCTGGGTAGCACGCTGTGGGTTTGCGTATTGATGACGCTTATTTCTTGGCTTTCAACATTCGTTATGTAAGCGCGTTGCAATTGCGCTGAAACGGCAATGCCCACCGGGCCTTTGCCGACCTGGATGGTGCGAATGATGGTATTTTTAGCCGTGTCTATGACCGACACCGTGTCATCACCTTGATTGGTGATGTAGGCGTAAGTGTGTATTTCATGGGCGCAGGCTGGCTTGGGCGCGCCGCACAGCAAGCTCACCAGTAAAATCAGCATTAAAGAAAATCTATTTGAAAATTTAATTGATAGTATATTCATGGGCTTAGCTATTATAGGTAAATGCTTGCTTTCAATAATGGGCAAAATATGAAAAAATTGCATTAAATAATTAAGGCAGTATAACGTTATGTTAGATCGAGATGGGTTTCGCCCGAATGTGGGCATTATTTTATGTAATGCGCACAATCAGGTATTTTGGGCTAAGCGTATTCGTGAGCACGCTTGGCAGTTTCCACAAGGTGGTATCAACCACGGTGAAAGCCCAGAGCAGGCCATGTACCGCGAGCTGATGGAAGAGGTGGGCCTAGCGCCACAGCATGTGCAAATTTTAGGGCGCACTAAAGATTGGCTTAGGTACGAAGTGCCCAGTACTTGGGTTAAGCGTGAGTACCGTGGCAGCTACAAAGGCCAAAAACAAATTTGGTATTTGTTACGCATGCTGGGGCGAGATAGCGACGTGTCCTTGCGCGCGAGCGAACATCCTGAATTTGACGCTTGGCGTTGGACTGAGTATTGGATCCCCTTAGAGGATGTGATTGAGTTTAAGCGCGGTGTTTATGAGTCCGCCTTGAACGAATTAGCCTCGCATTTACACCACAAGCGAGCCAATAATACCTAGAGTTGTGCTGGGCCTAATATTTAGGCCAGTCTTTTATTGCCCATGTGTTCGCCCAGTTGAATGGCGCGAGCGGGTTGCCAATCGGCATTGAACTCTAAAGCGTCTTTTTCAAACAGCATGACCACTGTGGATCCCAGTAAAAACCGGCCCATTTCTTGACCTTGTTGCAGTTGGATGTTTTTGCTGTCATAAAACCACGACCGCGGTTTGCGGCTGCGGGGTGGATTGATGATGCCATTAGGCGCGGTGTGCCAAACCGTGGCCATGCTACCGACCACCGTTGCCCCCACTAATACCATAACAAAACGGCCATGTTGCGCAGAGGCAAATTCACACACCACCCGTTCATTGCGGGCAAACAAGCCGGGCACGCCTTGCGCCGTGCTGGGGTTAACGGAGAATAAAGCGCCCGGAACATAGGTCATGCTTTTTAGTTGGCCTTCGCAAGGCATATGGATGCGGTGGTAGTCTTTAGGGCTTAAGTAGAGGCAGGCAAATAGACCGTTCTCAAATTGCTGGGCCAAATTTTTGTTGCCGCCCAATAAAGCCGTGGTGCTGTAACTGTGTCCCTTGGCTTGAAAGATTTGATCGGTTTTTATGTCACCCAATTGGCTAATGGCACCATCCACTGGGCAAATGAAATCAGCCAGCGCCAGCGGTCTGGCGCCTGGTTGCAGTGGGCGGGTAAAGAATTCATTGAAGCTTTTATAAGCAGCGATGTCAGGATGGGCCGCTTCGGCCATATTGACCTGATAACGTTGTACGAACCAGCGTATTACCGCGGTAGTTAAACGGCCGCCTTCAAGGTGCGCTAATTTTCCCGCAAGCGCAGTGATGGCCTGCTTGGGGATGAGGTATTGGCTTAGCACGGCAAAGTTCATGGTGTTTCCTAATAAAAAGGGCGGGAGGCCTGATGGCTCCCCGCCCAACTTAAGGTCTCTAGACTGAGGATGACCCTTAGTTTTTAGCCTGATCGACTAATTTATTTTTAGCAATCCAAGGCATCATGGCGCGTAATTGACCACCTACTTGCTCAATTGGATGGGTAGCATTTAAACGACGGCGTGCGGTCATTTCTGGGTAATTGGTGCGGCCTTCCAAGATGAAGCGTTTAGCGTATTCACCGTTTTGAATATTGGCTAAACATTCTTGCATGGCGTAACGTGATTCGTCATTGATGACTTTAGGGCCAGTCACGTATTCACCGTATTCGGCGTTGTTTGAAATGGAGTAGTTCATGTTGGCAATGCCGCCTTCGTACATTAAATCGACGATTAATTTAAGTTCGTGCAAGCATTCAAAGTAGGCCATCTCAGGCGCATAACCGGCTTCAACCAAAGTTTCAAAACCGGCTTTAACCAATTCAACGGCACCACCACACAACACGGCTTGTTCGCCGAACAGGTCTGTTTCAGTCTCTTCACGGAAATCGGTTTCGATGACGCCGCCTTTAGTGCCGCCATTGGCTGCCGCATAAGACAAGGCCAAGGCTTTCGCGTTGCCTGATTTATCTTGGTATACCGCGATTAAAGAAGGCACGCCGCCACCTTTTAGGTATTCTGAACGCACGGTATGGCCTGGGCCTTTAGGCGCGATCATGATGACGTCTAGGTCGGCTCTTGGCGTGATTTGGTTGTAATGGATGTTAAAGCCGTGAGCAAAAGCCAATGTTGCGCCTTGTTTCAAATTGGCTGCTACGTCGGCATCAAAAATTTGCGGCATGGTTTCGTCAGGCAACAATAGCATGACGATATCCGCTTGTTTGGTGGCTTCGGCAATTTCCAACACGTGGTGACCAGCGGCCACTGCTTTCGCCCATGAGCTGCCGCCTTTACGTAAACCTATGGTCACGTTCACGCCGCTGTCTTTAAGGTTGGCCGCATGGGCGTGACCTTGTGAGCCGTAACCGACTATGGTTACTTTTTTGCCTTTAATTAAACCAAGGTCTGCGTCTTTATCGTAATAAACTTTCATTTTTGTGTCGCCTTTCTATGCAAATGCTAAATAAATATAAGAGGGGTTTTAAAACTTAAACTTTTAGAATTCTGTCGCCTCGACCTATGCCCGATGCGCCCGTGCGCACGGTTTCTAGTATCGCCGCTTTATCTAAACTTTCGATAAAAGCATCGAGCTTATTGCCTGAGCCGGTAAGCTCAATGGTAAAGCTGCCGTCGGCCACATCGATAATGCGGCCACGGAATATGTCGCACATCCGCTTCATTTCATCTCTAAATGCACTGGTGGCTTTTACTTTAACCAACATCAATTCACGTTCTATGAATTTGCCGTCGTTTAAATCCAGCACTTTTACTACGTCCACCAGTTTGTTTAATTGTTTGATGATTTGTTCTATGATGGCCTCAGAGCCTGAGGTGACAATGGTCATGCGCGATAAAGTGGGGTCTTCTGTGACGGCTACGGTCAGTGACTCAATGTTGTAGCCGCGAGCAGAAAATAAGCCGGCCACGCGAGACAAGGCGCCCGATTCGTTTTCCATCAGTAGCGAAATGATGTGACGTGTGACTTGAGTCGCCATGTTATAGATCCTCCGCTAATATCATTTCGGACAAGCCTTTGCCATTTTGTATCATGGGGAAGACATTTTCTTTTTGGTCAGTGATGAAGTCCATAAAAACGAAGCGCGACTTCATGGCAAACGCCTCTTTTAGCGCCGCTTCTACGTCGCCAGGCTGCGTGATTTGCATGCCAACATGGCCGTACGCTTCGGCTAATTTCACGAAGTTGGGCAGGCTGTCCATATACGATTCGGAGTAGCGGTTTTCATAGAAAAACTCTTGCCATTGCCGCACCATGCCTAAATAACGGTTGTTCAGCATAATGACTTTAATCGGTAGGTGATACTGGGCGCAGGTGGAAAGCTCTTGGATGTTCATTTGTATGCTGCCTTCACCCGTTACGCAAGCGACTTGCGCTTCTGGGTGAGCAAATTGCACGCCCATGGCGTAAGGCAGGCCAACACCCATGGTGCCTAAGCCGCCAGAGTTGATCCAGCGACGTGGTTCATTGAATTTGTAGTATTGCGCTGCCCACATTTGATGTTGACCTACGTCTGAGGTGACAAAGGCTTCGCCTCTGGTCACTTCATGCAGTTTTTGAATGACGTATTGAGGTTTGATGAAGTCGCCGCTTTGCGTAAAGCTTAAGCATTTTTTTGCCCGCCAGGCGTCAATTTGTTTGAACCAAGCGGCCAGCGCGACGTTATTTTGCGCTGGTTTTTCCGTGGCAATAAGCTCGTTCATGTCGCTTAAAACCGACTTAACATCCCCCACAATAGGCACATCAATTTTGACCCGTTTGGATATGGACGACGGGTCTATGTCTATGTGTATGATGGTGCGTGGGTTAGACAGGAAATGCGTTGTGTTGCCTATGACGCGGTCATCAAAGCGGGCGCCCACGGCCAGCAGCACGTCGCATTCTTGCATGGCCATATTGGCTTCATAGGTGCCATGCATGCCTAGCATGCCTAAAAACTTTTCATCGGCGGCAGGGAAGCCACCCAAACCCATTAGGGTGCTGGTGATAGGCAAGCCTAGCGATTGTATCAACTTAATCAAATGGGCTGATGCATCACCCAGCACCACACCACCGCCAGAATAGACCATGGGGCGTTTCGCTTCGGCCAGTAATTTGAGGGCTTTTTTGATTTGCCCTAAATGCCCTTTAGTGACTGGGTTGTAAGAACGCAGATGCACCGTTTCTGGGTAGTCAAACTGACACAAGTCAGCGGTGATGTCCTTAGGGATGTCCACCAATACTGGGCCTGGCCTGCCGCTGGCAGCCACGTAAAAAGCCTTTTTCATGGTGGCGGCAATGTCTTTAACGTCTTTAACCAAGAAGTTATGTTTGACGCACGGGCGAGTGATGACTACGGTGTCGCATTCCTGGAAGGC